>JADFJB010000160.1 GCA_022566355.1 candidate division KSB1 bacterium | reverse complement strand
TTTCTCCCCGCTTTAATTATTCATCGACACGTTTATAAAAAAAGGGCAGAGTCGCTACAGCTCTGCCCTCAGAAAGAAAGCAATCACCAAAATAAATGGGAGGTTCACTCAGTGATTTTTTTTCTTAATTTTTTTTATTTTTTATCTTGACAATCAGAAATCAAGCTTGTATATTTTCCACGACGCGTTTCAAAGCAATAGTAAATTGCTTTAAGCCGCTGGGTGTAAAAACTTAGCGGCTTTTTTTATCAACAAAAAAGAAGCTTACATCTTGCCGTAATGCTGACATGAGTTTCAGCAATGTTTTAATTGTAGGAGAAGTTAATCCACGTTCAATTTCAGATATTTGTGTATGTGATACGTTGGATTGTTGAGACAACTCTCTTAATGTAAGATCTTTTTCATGCCGGATAGTTTTTAACTTTTTGCCGACATTGATTATGTATTGCATAAGAGGATTACAATCTTTACAAATTATTCGATGATTGATATTCCAAAACCATCGCCGCTATAGTGTGTTTAAGAACCGAGTTCTTTTCAAATTCATAGCTTTGTTTAATAAATTCCATGGCCCACTTGTTCTTTAAACTATAAAGGGTAACTAAAGCCATTTGACGGTATTTAACATCTTTTTCCCTATTGTAGATTTCGATCAGTTCGAAAATGGCTTCATCATCAAGTTTCAGTTTGTCGCCATATATGATGATGAGCTTCATCGCTGATTGCTTGACGCCACTATTTTCCGAAGCTAAATTTGCAGCGAGATTTTTACTGAATGTTACCCACATGGCATCATCATCCTGTGAATAAACAGGATTTGCCCCCATAACTACAAGGCTTAAAGCGAGAATGATAAGGCATGGCATGACGCGTTTCATAGCAGTACCTCCTTCTGTTAGGTTAAAGGATTTAAAAGAACTTTTAATGTAGTTAATACGGTAAAATATTGGCAAGGTTACATAAAAGTTCCTAATGAGGATATTCAAGAGCAAATAGCTAGAACAACAATAAATCTCTCTTCCCTATCCCCACCGCCAGGAGCGGCCCCTGTATTTTTATTTAGTGAATTTTTGAAACATAGGTGTTTTAAAACCGTCAATAATCAAAAACTAACATTACAAAGATTGAGGTAATATTATGAGGTCTTTAAAATCTTTCCCGCAAAAACGGTTATTCACCAGGCATTTTATTTCACCGCTGACGCCGATTACCAGTTCCAATAGAAATTTTACAAAGAAATATCATAAGAGATTACAATTATCCCTTATTATAAGTTTGCTCACACTTGTGATCTTTTTCCAATTATCACCAAAGAAATTATACCTGGGAGCAGAAAATTTTGAAATTGAAAATCTAGAATTTATTGTTGAGGATGTCCCACCAACAGAACAGATAACCAAAGCTCCGCCTCCGCCACGTCCTTCAGTGCCTATACCTGTTGATGACGATGAGATTCCGGAAGACCTTACTATCTCAGAGACGATATTGGATTTTGATGAGATACCACCACCTCCGCCTCCATTAGCTGAACCAGAAGAGGACGGATACAGATTCATTGCATACGATAGTCCTCCACAGCCTATTGGAGGTTTTGCCAGCTTACAAAAATATCTCGAGTATCCTAAAATAGCAGTAATGAGCGGAATTGAAGGCCGGGTGATGTTGGGTGTATTAGTTGATACCGAAGGGAAAAGTACAAAAATACAAATCTTAAAGGATTCAGGCACTAATGTTGGCTTTGAAGAAGCAGCCCTAAAAGCGGTACTGAAAATGAAATGGATACCTGCAAAACAACGAGACAAGCCTATAAAAGTTTGGGTTTCAGTTCCTGTTCATTTCAAATTAAGGAATACATAAAACTATATAATTATAGAGTAATTAGATATACTCCTAACTCATCTTAATTGGAGCAAGGTTTCCGTGAATGGCGATGGGGGTTTAATAAGTGCTGTACTGAAACATAATTTGGGAAGTACTGTATCGCTGGACTCTACAATCTGATAGAGAAATCCGGGTTAAAAGATAAAGAACTATAGCTCACCTCCCCCTAAACCCTTCAATACTCCTGGATCCTATCCACCTCATTCAACTCACTGCAACAATTCCCCCAACGATAGTTTGGTAAACCGTATTGGGGATGATTGCATTTAATTTTAATCCGGCTTTGCCCGACCCTTTTTCCCTTGATCTTCTTTCTCCAGTTCTATATCGTAGTCTTAGTTTCTAATTCAACAAGGATAACCAACAAGGAGATTTTAATCCCATGGGTTCCAATCACAAGAAAACGCCCACATTCCTGCAATCTCTTACGCCGCTAATAGCCATTGCCATCTTTCTGGGTTTTGGTTACGGAGTATTGCGCTTAAACGCTGAAATCCTTTTAATCGCCGCTGCAACCGTTGCAGGAATCATTGCGCTGCGTCTTGGCTACAATTACAAAGAAATCGAGAAAGGCATTCTTGCAAGTATGATGAAAGGCATGCCGGCCATGCTTATCGTGATTGTTGTCGGCGCTCTCATCGGCTCGTGGATTGCCGCCGGTACCATTCCCATGTTGATTTTTTATGGCCTGAAAATTATTAATCCTAAATTCTTCCTGGTAACAGCCTGTATCGTATCCAGTGTAATTTCGGTTGTGACCGGCACATCTTACGGAACTGTCGGCACCATTGGCGTTGCGTTTATCGGAATTGCGCATGGATTGAATATACCCCTGCCGCAAGCAGCGGGAGCGATTGTAGCCGGCGCCTATTTTGGCGATAAACTCTCACCTTTTTCCGATACCACCAACCTGGCGCCCATTGCCGCGCAGAGCAATCTCTTTGATCATATCCGCCATTTGCTCTGGACCACCACACCGGCATGGCTGCTGGGATTAACCGTCTATTTCTTCATAGGCCTGTTTTCTTCTACAACGGGTGAAGCCTCTCTTACACAAACCGAAACCATGATGAACGTGATCCAATCGAACTTTGAATTTCATTGGCTGCTGGTATTGCCGGCTCTCATAACGTTGTATTTAGCCATAAGGAAAAAACCAGTTATTCCCGGCATGCTGTTTTCCGCTTTAGTTGCTGTATTACTGGCTATTTTCATACAACATGTGGATTTGCAAACTGCCGTTAAATCCATGGTAACGGGTTACGAGGCGCAAACAAGTAACGCATTAGTGGATAAACTACTTACTCGCGGAGGAATGGTTAGTATGATGCATGTCACTCTAATCGCTTTTTGCGCATTTGCATTTGGCGGAATTATACAAACCACCGGTATGCTGGATGTCTTGTTAGAAAGATTGTTGAAAATAGCCAATACCACCGGCAAGCTCATCGCTTCTACTGTGGCAGCCGGAATTACAACCGCAATGATGACCGGCAGTTCATTCCTTTCCATCCTGATCCCGGGAGAATTATTTGCGCCGGCTTACAAAAAAAACAACCTGGCGGCTAAAAATCTGTCCCGCACCACCGAAGATAGCGGAACCGTGGTTGTGCCGCTTATTCCCTGGAGCATCGCTGGTGTTTTTATGGCAGGCACTTTGGGTGTGGATACGTTAGCCTATGCCAAATGGGCAGTAATGTGTTATACAGGATTTATTTTCGCCGTTATTTATGGATTTACAGGGTTTGCAATAGCGCCTAAAATCAGGGAAGATGAAACGACACCGGGAAGTTAAGGGATGGGGAATATGATCCAAAAATCGTTATCTAAAACCAGGTGAGAAGCCAATCTAACGACAAAAATGAAGATAAAAAGATTAACCTATAATGAAAAAAATCAGGCAGTTGAGGTATTAGCTTCGGCATTTCAACAGTATCCGGTAATGCGATATATTCTGAAAGATTCAAACACAAATTACCAGGGACATCTCGAAGCGCTGGTTGGCTTTTTCTGTGAGACCCGGTTAACCCGGGATTACCCTTTATTGGGCGTATATTCCGGACAAGAATTAGTCGCTGTTGCCGGTATCAATGAACCCATTTTCAAACCCTGGCCGGAAGCTTTACACGATGTATATAACCGATTAGGGCAAGTGATTGGTAAAGATGCCATTCAACGGTTGGAGGCATACGAAAAGCAAGCCGGCAAGTATGAACCGGAAATCACGCATTATTACCTGGGAATCATTGGTGTTTTACCCGGTCACCAGGGCAAAGGATATGCAAAGTTCTTAATCGAGAATCTCATTGAAGTCTCTGAGTCAGATCCAAATTCGAATGGGATTAGTTTGAGTACTGAAAAAAAAGAGAATATTCCCATTTATGAGCATTTTGGTTTTAATGTCACGGGAGAAGCAGATATAGAAGAATTGCACACCTGGTGTATGTTTCGGTCAGATAAAAACATATGAAAAAAGATCGCAGTCTCATGCCGGTACAAATAGACCCCCGATAGAAACACTCGGGGGTGACATTTTTGGGGTTCTCGGACAGCCTGATCAAGAGGAGGAGTTTCCCCTCCTAGTTTAATGATGAGTCCAGGGGAGATTGTTTTATGATGAGCCTAATTTTTAATGTGATCCCGCCTTGGCGGGAGAAGAATCTTACTGGTACTCCCCTTAATAACCTGATTATCCGAGAGTTACAACGAGTTTCAAGCAAGATCCTTCATTCCGCTTCGCTCCGTTCAGGATGACAATTGCAGGCTTTTGCCTATTCTGCAACAGCCTCCTTGGCGGGATAATTTGGCTTTAGGCTCTATCAACTATTTTAAAAACCTTTTCCCCCTACCCTATTTTCACTTGATCTTCTTTTTTCTGTACTCTATTCTTGTTTTGTATGTTTTATCCAAAAATCCAGCATTTATAAAATACGTTTTTCTCAAAAGATAAAGGAGAATTCAATGAAGAAATTCATCCTCATTTCTATCCTGTTTTTGGGTATGTTAGGCTGCGAAAGCGGGCAAGAATTCAAAGTAATCACCGAGCAGTTCGCCGATCTTCGTATTCTTCGTTACCAGGTTCCGGGCTTCGATGAGCTGACGGCCAAGCAAAAAGAACTGGCTTATTATCTCTACCAGGCAGGTCTTTCCGGCAGGGATATCTGTTGGGATCAAAATTACAAATACAATCTCACGGTACGGCGAACCCTGGAAGAAATTGTTAAGCATTACAGTGGCGATCGCAAGTCAGACGATTTCAACAATTTCATGGTCTACACCAAACGCGTCTGGTTTTCCAGCGGCATTCATCACCACTATTCCACCGCGAAAATAATGCCTGACTTTTCATCGGAATATTTTGCGGAGCTTGTTAGCAACACAGATGGCGTATTCCCCGTTAGCGACGGGGAGAGTGTCGAGCAGTTAGTGGCGCGATTGACACCGATCATCTTCGATCCAACTGTAGCTGCCAAAGCAGTGAACCTGGCCAAGGGTGTCGATCATGTGGCAGAATCGGCCAACAATTATTATGAAGGCGTGACCGCGGATGAAGTGGCGGCTTTTTATGACGGCAAACGCGATCCCAACGATCCCGAACCGATTTCGTACGGCCTAAACTCCAAACTGGTTAAGGAAGATGGCCACCTTGTGGAAAAAGTATGGAAAGTCGGCGGCATGTACGGTCCGGCGCTGGAAAAAATTATCTATTGGCTAAATAAAGCCGTTGACGTTGCTGAAAATGACAAGCAACAAAGAGCCCTTGCGTTGTTAGCCGAATATTTCCAAACCGGAAATCTGAAAACATTCGACAAGTACAGTATCGCCTGGGTTGAAGATACCGAATCCACCTTCGATTTGATACTCGGCTTTATCGAGGTATATGGCGACGCCATCGGTTATCGAGGTGCTTTCGAATCGGTTTTGGAATTGAAGGATAAGGAGGCAACAAAACGCATCGATGCCATTGGCGCCGAAGCCCAGTGGTTTGAAGACAATTCCACAATAATGGATGAACATAAAAAAGAGGATGTAACCGGCATCCTCGCCAATGTGGTTACCGTAATAGGAGAAGTTGGCGCTACATCGCCCTCTTCACCTATCGGGATCAATTTACCGAACGCCAATTGGATCCGTGCCAAACATGGCTCAAAATCTGTAACCCTGGGTAATATCGTGGATACTTACAATGCAGCTTCGGCAGGAGATGGCTTTTTGGAAGAATTCGCTTATTCCGAAGAAGAGGTTGATTTGGCTAAAAAATGGGGAGTACTTTCGGGTAATCTTCATACGGATATGCATGAAGTCATAGGCCATGCTTCCGGCAAATTGAACCCCGGCGTGGGAACGACCAAAGAAACTTTGAAGAGTTATGCATCCGCTCTCGAAGAAGGCCGCGCAGACCTGGTTGCACTTTATTTTATTATGGACCAAAAATTAGTCGATATTGGCGTCATACCCACATTGGATGTTGGCAAAGATGAATACAATGGTTACATCACTAATGGTTTAATGACGCAACTGCGGCGTTTGGAATTGGGTGATGATGTCGAAGAATCCCACATGCGTAACCGCCAGATGGTCGCAAAATGGGCCTATGAGAAAGGCAAGGCCGATAACGTCATCGAGCGTAAAAAGAAAGACGGCAAAACCTATTTCGTTATCAATGATTATGAAAAATTACGGGACCTGTTCGGGCAATTACTGCGTGAAATTCAGCGAATTAAATCCGAAGGTGATTATGAATCGGGAGCCGCATTGATTGAAACTTATGGCGTCAAAGTCGATCAGGAATTGCATAAAGAAGTCCTGGAACGCTTTGGCAAGCTCAACATCGCACCTTATAGTGGTTTTATCAATGCACGACTTGTCCCGGTTGAGCGTGATGGAAAAATTGTCGATGTGAAGATTGAATACCCTGATGATTTCACGGCGCAAATGCTGGAGTATGCCGAGAATTATTCTTTTCTTCCCAATGAGAATTAATTCTTAAACTTGATTTGACATCAATTCAAAATGCCCGGCTTGTTCATTCGGCCGGGCATTTTGTTTTAGGAACCATTCAAGCTGATGGTATCATATAATTTGGGTTGATTAGAAAATCACAAATCTCAAATCACAGAAAACAAATTAACAAATAAATCTCAAATTCAAATGATCAATGAACAAATAAAGTAATTGGGAATAAGTGGTTGGGTGCCGGATTCTGGAGTTCAACTTCTCGATAATTATAAGTGAGAGTCATTATTTATGTTTTTTTCTCTTTATTACTCTGTGCCTTCTGTGTCTTCGTGGTTTTCTCTGTCTCACGTTTCTCAAACCAATACTTCAATCGCTGCCGGAAGCATTTTTACATGGATCGGCGTGCTGCCGAGAATTTCTCCATCGATGTTCAATGGATGATCTTCCATCGGAATAATTGAAAATTCTTTAGCCTGGTGATATTCCACCACCGGATCTCCAACATGATCACCCTTGAAAATTTTTGCAAACAAAGACAATAACTTTAATCTCCCGGCTTTGCGAACGATCAATAAGTCGATTAAACCATCGTCAATCCGCGCTAAGGGTGCCATCTTCATGCCATTTCCGGTGTGAATTGTATTCATTCCCAAAATAAAGCCATAATCCCCCGCTATAGTCCGTCCGTCAATAGTGATTTTTGCCAGACGCCTGGTATTCTTAAACACTTCCAGAATCGATGCCACGTTGTATCGCTGTCCTCCCAGCCATCGCATTTTATCAGCCAGCAAGTTTATATCTGTCGGTAATCCCCAACCGACGATATTAAAGCTATAAATGGTCTCGCCGTTAGCATCCACTTTAGCGATATCCAATTTGCGCAATCGCCCTGTTAGAATTCTCTTTGCTGCAAGAATTGGATCGAGGCAATCCATATCATGCATGAATGAATTGCCTGTACCGCCGGTTATCAGGCCAATGGGTAATTTCCTGCTATCATTCCTGGTTAGCATGCCATTCACAACTTCATGCATCGTTCCATCTCCACCGATAGCGCAGAATCCGTCATATCCATCGTATTCAAATGTATTGGCCATGATCCGGCAATGCCCGGCATACCGGGTTTCTTTAATATCGATTTCAGCTCCGGATTCTTCGAAAATAGGCTTTACTTTTTCCAAAACAGCAAGACCTTTTTTGCCGCCGCCATGTGGATTTACAACCAGGTAATATTTACTCATTATTGTTCATCAAGCTTTGATTTATTTCTGTTTCCGGATAAATACATATGATGGTAACTTACAATGATTATTTGTTTTTACCAAATCAATTATTTCGAAAAATATCTTCTCAAATTTTGATTTTGAATACAAGAGTGCTATTGACCGAAACAAATTTAATCATATATTGCATTACTTTATTTATCCTGAATAATTCATGAAATCATGCTTTTAAGCTTAAACCGCCAACTTTGGCATCCCGACGTTCAGGCTGTCGCAGAATAGGCAAAAAGCCTGGAATTGTCATCCTGAACGGAGCGAAGCGGAGTGAAGGATCTTGTTTGAAACTCGTTGTAACTCTAGTATAATCAAGTTATTAAGGGCTGTACCAACAAGATTCTTCGCTGGCGCTCAGAATGACATTTTAATGATATTGCGCATTCTGCGACAGCCTGCGTTTCGGGATCTTGTTAGATTTGATTGAAAAGGATTA
>JADFJB010000159.1 GCA_022566355.1 candidate division KSB1 bacterium | reverse complement strand
CAAAAATGTCACCCCCGTCCCGCCTGGCAGGCTGTCGCAGAATGGAGCTTAAGATAACAAAATGGTCATCCTGAGCGCAAGCGAAGGATCTCTAGCACGTTTTAAGCTCAATAAAATCAAGAGATTCTTCACTTCGTTCAGAATGACGTTTCGCCAGAAAAGTGTATTCTGCAACAGCCTCCTGGGCGGGAATGACATTTTCATAAACCAGTGACAAAGTTCATGAATAGTCCAGGTTAATTAAACCGCCTTTGGGTAGAGTCCCTACTTTATAGGCAAAATTATCGAAAAGGTCGTTCCTTTTCCGACTTCACTTTTTACCTTGATTTCTCCATTATGTTTTTGAATAATATTATACGCAGTTGTCAACCCCGCTGCCATTTTAATGCGCGAACCAGCCGCTGAAAAGTTAAAGTTGAAAATTTTGTTTAATTTTTCATGTGGTATCCCTTTACCGGTGTCGGAAATCTGGACATGAATATGATTTTTTGTCTTATAGGTCTTAATCCCAATAGTGCCGGAATCCTCAATGGCCTGGGAGGCGTTCTTCAGTAGGCTGATGAACACCTGATTTAGTTGCCCGGGATAACATTCAATCCTGGGTATCTCACCGTATTCTTTCACGATTTCTAAACGGTTCGTCAGTTCTGTTCCAAGTAATGTCAGACTGCTATCGAGTCCTTCATGAAGATCCACCTTCTGGTAATCTGCTTCATCCAATCGGGCAAAATTTTTCATGCTTTTCACAATTGTCGCAATTCGATCACCTGCTGTTAATATGTTTTTAATATTATCTTTCAGTATCCTCAAGGCTTCGGGAAGCTGATTGTTATTTCTTCTTTTCTCTGTCGTCTCACTTTTTTCTAAGGCAATCTCTATTTTGTCAAGGCAGCGCAAGGAGACATCGGTTGAACTGATCATTACGCCAATAGGATTGTTGATTTCATGAGCAATGCCAGCTACCAGATCGCCCAATGATGCCATTTTTTCTTTCATCAAAAGCTCGTTCTGAGTCTTCTTTAGCTGGTACATGGTTCTGCCAAGGTCTTGATTCCGTGCCTCAAGTTTATCAGCTTGAAGGCGTGTTTTTTCTTTCGCTTCCTGTAGCGAGGAGGTCATTTGATTAAAGGACTGAGCAAGATTGCCAATCTCATCCTTGCCTGGCATATCCAACCGCACAGCGAGGTCCCCCCTGGCAACCTTGCCGGCAGCTTGTTCCAGTTGTTGCACAGGCCCGATAATGGACCGAGCCAACCGGGTTGCGATAAAGACAGACAGCAGGAGCGTGAAGATATAAAGACTGATCATGATATTATGGGCAGATTGATAAGTCATATCAGCTCGTTTAGCCGCATCAAAAGAATCTTGCTTATTGATATTCACAAGTTCGTTCAGGTCGGCGCTCAAGTCGTTGAATACAGCCTGTGCCTCACCGTTCAGCAGCGCAACTGCGGCCTCAGGTTCATTATCTCTGATGAGTTGAATAATTGTATAAGTTAAATATTGATAGTCATCCCACTTCTGATCGAATTCATCGTAAAGCGTCCGTTCATTTTCAGAATAGAGATGTCGATCCTCAGCAGAATCTCTGAGCTTTTCGTATTTATCGCGATTCTCATTAAGCGTATCTATTAAAGAACTCACCGTAATACTCAGCTCCTCCTTTCTTGTTTCATCGGTTGCAATAACATACTGCAATTGAAAAATGTGTAGGTTAGCTGTATTGATATTGATGGCTGAGATCGCAATGGCTCTTGGCAGCCAACTTGCTGTCACTTCGTCAATTTCAGCCTTTATTTCAGCCATTTTTCTTGCTGAATAAATATGGGCGCCCGCCATGATAATTAGGATTATAGCGAAGCCAATCCCCTGTTTTGTGCCCAGTTTTAGATCCTTTAATTTAATTATGGTCCCTATGGATTGAGAATGTTCATTTCTTGTCTTTCTCGATGATGAGAAGCGTTTTGACATCGTCGCTAACTTTGGATTGGCCGACAAACCCGATTGCCCCGGACGTAGTAGCGACTTTTTTCAATAACTCTTCCTCAGACTTCATAGAGACAGGAGGATCTCCTTCACCTGAGAGCATCTTCTTCAACCAAATGGATTTCATGCGTGAAGATCTTTTCCCCAAAAATTTGTAAAAGGTTTCCTTTACTTCTCCTCTTGGTTTCAAGTCAAAAACGACCACGGGTTGATCATCGCGCCATTTCTTTATATCACCCGTATAGAAATCAAGTAACTCAGATTTCTTAATCTTATCAATTGGCACTGATTTATGAGCGATCACCACCACTTGTGAAAATGAGGTTTCTGTCCAGCAGAACAAAAACAACAGGGTTACAATCGCAATTTTTATTTTTATCATTTTGCTGATAATTTTAGGAACTTCTATTTTAAAAGAATACCGATATAGCAAGGGAAAAAGTACTAAAATTGTCTTCTGTTCGAGTAACCAAACCATCCGACAGTTTTAGTTCCTCATGGTCAAGTTTAACCCGGGCAAATTGAGCTTTAAGCCTGACTCTGTCCATTATGTTAAAAGAAGCGCCAAAGGTTTTAACTTTGACATCTTCGTCTTCTTTTTTTCTCTTATTTGGCAGCGCCGGTATTGCTGCGTGGGAATCTAAAAACCAGTAACTGCCATAAATAAAAAGCGCTTCTGTAAAATGATAACCTAAGGTGGCATAATAGAAATCGAGAGTTCGATCCAACTTTGGGCTATCTCGTTCAAGACTCACTCTAATAAATTCACTTTCGAATGAAAAATCGCCCAAGTCATAAGACAGATCTCCGCCGAAACGTATTTTAGGGATTGCGCTAAGTTCACTACGCGGTATGTTAAGCGAATCCGCCAGAACCTCTGCTGAATTGTCTTTGTCGTAGGTCGCCGAAAGACCCAATTTTAGTTCGCCATAGCGCCAACCCAACCGGCCGCCTAAAAGAAATGTGGCGGTGGAGTCGATACCGGTTTGGCCGATCTTGGGATCATTGTTTATGTTCGGACTGTTGCCAACATAAACCGCATAGTCAAATTTCGCTTCGCCAGCCGGAAAAAAACCGTAAACCTGTGCAAACGCCTGGACAGGGGTCAACACTTCGATCGGAATAAATTCACTAAACGATGTTTCGTAGGCCAACGGCCTGATAATATAGGGCAGCAATGGCGTACGATTCTTAATCTCATTGAGATTGTTAAAGATGGGTATGAGCAATCCAAGCTTCAAATTAAATCTCATGTCGGCCCGGTATTTCACCCAGGCTTCCTCAAGCTTCGCCGAACCCCATTGCCGACCGGACGAAAAGTTGTTCAGGAATTCAAAATTAACAAACGCAGTCCAATTGGGGCCAAGGTCTTTTTGTAAAAGAAGATTGAGTTGTTGTAAGCTGAAAGAATTCTGTTTCGGCCGCTCCTGGAAGGCTGTCCATTGCTGGAATGAATTCTGAAAGTAGCCAAATATCTTAATCGGAGTTTCTTTCTCCTGGGCGAAGATGTTTGGGACCACCGTTATAGCTACTAATAAATATACGATCGCGCAAAGCAAAGTCATTTTGTTTGCAATCATAGACTGTGTTTTTAATTTCTTGCAGCAATGATTCATTGATTTAACTTCTCCAACACAACTGGCAGACCCATTTCAGATTTTTAGTTCCGAGGAATTTTCTTAACCTGTTTTGATGCTTCAGTGATTTTCTCCCACGGTTTGGACCCCGTTAGGCCCAACCCGATGCTGGCCACAATACAACCTGCGGCAAGAACTACCGACCCCAAACATCAATAGTTTCGAATCTCAGAAGATCTAATGGAGCTCTTAAAGCTGCTGCAGCAATCATTGCTAGTCCGGTATAAAGAATAGCTCTGCCAATCATGATAAAACTCCCTTCAAGGTTATTATTTTTGACAAATATTATTTTAAATTTGAGATGATTTTATACCGAATACCTGTTTCTTGATAACATTCCAAAGTTATAAGATTTTGACTGACTCGCAAGAGAAACTTAACTTCTATCAACAGGAACTAACTGCATAGCACCCCATAAGGAACAATTTCAAGAAACTGCAAACCGGCTCGAGGATGAGTCCTGACCTCGCCTGACCAGCGAGTCTCGGAGCAACTGTTTCTTGATCTCCAAAGGGTTGACTTGTACGTTGGGCCCAGGGAGGTTTGAGACTCGCACACCGTGGCGTCAGGTATCCTTATCGCCTTGATTCCATTCATCCAACGGTACGATGCCCAGCTCCGGACGTGGCACTCCGGGCAGCTTTGCAACAATCTCAAGAAGGTGGCCATCGGGATCGTCGAAGTAGATGGACGCCATGGGTACCGACGCAAAGACAGAAGGCGTGGTGGTTCGATTCATCTCGAAATCGCGGAATTCGATCCCCCGCCGGTCAAGATTCGCAATCACCGAAAGCATTTCGGGCCACGCGAGCTCGAAGGCGAAATGCTGGACATTGATCCGATCTGCCGGGCGCTCCCACAAGCCCAATGCCGCATGCCCCTGTCCACCGATCCACATGATCGCAACACGCGCTTGGCTCCTTTTGAGTGAGAATCTGCCCGCGCCGCATCGACCACGACCTTGACGCCAAGTTCGAGTTGAAGGACGTCTTCATAGAAGCTCACCGATCGATCCAGATCGACCACGTCAATGTGAGTTTCGTATAAACCCGTGAACATGATGTCGCGCAATCCTACCGCCACGGTTTTGGAGCGAAGCGGAAAAATGGCAGGTGGAACGATTTGTTATGTGTTCTTTTCATTTTTTATGCTCAACGTTATGGCTAAATGCAGTGCGGGATGAACTGCATCATACTTTCCCCCACCCGCATTGAATTTAGCTAATGTTAGCAGATTTAAGACCAATTTTCGGTTCTACATTACTGTGAACTCAAATTTACTAAGTCCTTTAATTCATTATTGGAGAGGTCTCCAATCCATTTTTCACCTGTGGAAACAGTCAGATTGGCGAGTTCTTTTTTTATTTTCAGCATTTCCTCAATTTTTTCTTCAAAAGTTCCTTTGGTTAAAAGCCGGTAAACCATTACATTTTCTTTTTGCCCTATACGATACGCCCTGTCTGTTGCCTGTGCTTCTACAGCGGGGTTCCACCATAGATCGTAATGGATTACGTTTCGCGCAGCAGTTAGGTTTAAACCTGTTCCGCCTGCTTTTAATGAAAGTATAAATGTTTTCTCATTTCTTTTTTCCTGAAAATTCTCAACCATTTCATCCCGCTTTTTCCTGCTTAACCCTCCGTGCAGAAACAATGGTTTGGTATTAAAATTTTCCTGTATCAATTTTACCAATAAGCTGCCCATCTCTTTGTATTGGGTGAAAATTAATGTTTTCTCATTGTTTTCATATATGTTTTCCAGAATATTAAATAAAAGAGTTGACTTTCCGGAAAGACTAGCAGTAAGCTCTCCTTTTTTCAAGAAGTGATAAGGATGATTACAGATTTGTTTTAAGGCAGTTATTAGTTTTAGCACCAACCCCTTTTTGGCAATACCTTCATTATTTTCAATATCTTTCATCATATTATTAACTACGTTCTGGTAAATAGCTGCCTGTCCTTTTGTTAGTGAACAATATTGATTGTTTTCTATTTTATCGGGCAGGTCTTTTATGATGTTTTTATCTGATTTTAATCTTCTTAAAATAAACGGTTCGGTAATTTTTCGGAAAGTGTTGGCTCTTTCGTGATTTCTATAGATTTGTATTGGTTTGGCAAATTCTTCGGTAAATTTTGTTAATGATCCCAAATAACCTTTATTGCTATAGTCCAATATGCTCCAGTATTCCGAAAGGCGGTTTTCGACAGGCGTGCCGCTCATAGCAATTTTCACATCCGCTTTCAGTTTTTTTATTGCTCTGGTTTGGTTGGTTCCTGGGTTTTTTATGTTTTGCGCCTCGTCGATTACAATGCAGTACCATTTTGTTTTTTGAAACTTTTCCGCTTCGCTTCTTATCATTCCGTAAGTGGTAATAATCAAGTCAGGTTTCTTAATATCTAATTTCCTTTTTTGCCCGTGATATATCAATGATTTCAAATCGGGAGTGAATTTTTCAATCTCTTTTTGCCAGTTGGTTAATATTGTTGTAGGTACAATTATCAACGCTTTTTTCTTTTTGAGGAACCCTTCTTGCTTAAACTTTAGTAAAGTAGCCAATACCTGAACGGTTTTACCCAGCCCCATATCATCGGCAATTAAACTGCCAAAGCCCAGTTTTGCATTTTTATACATCCATTCATAACCGCTTAGCTGGTAGGGACGGAGTGTTGCATAAAGATTATCAGGAAGTTCTACTTTTTCAATTTTGATTAATGACTCTATGGCTTTTTTTGCTTCCTTACTCAATCCGATTTTTGCATTGTTGTATTCTTCAGTTAAGCCGGTTTTTAACAGTTCATTGGCGTTTAGCTTAGGCGGATTGTTCAGGTTGTTAAATAGTTTGTCGATATCATCCTTATCGATTAACACAAATTGTTCTTTTATTTTTACTATGCCTGACAGCCCCTTAACTAATTTTTTGAATTCATCCGCACTGATTATTTCTTCACCTACAGCAATTTGCCATTCAAACGAAAGCATTTTTTGAAGATCGAGATATGAACCGATTTTTTGCGAACCATTTGATTG
Source organism: candidate division KSB1 bacterium (assembly GCA_022566355.1). Classification (NCBI taxonomy): domain Bacteria; kingdom Pseudomonadati; species Candidatus Zhuqueibacterota bacterium. Next base: position 2,167 of record JADFJB010000159.1, on the reverse strand, counting down.
AAGGTTAAGCGATAATTGCGGCTTTACCAGGTGTTGTAGTGCTTTTGGCAGTAAAATATTGATACCAAACAACCTGATTGCGGGCAGTATCTTTAAAAAAATTTCAATAAACTCTACAGAGTTAAAAAGAAGTTTCTTCCTGCCATCTGTTCTGATAACTTCCGTTAATTGTGTAAAATGTTCCGATAACAACGTCAGGTCCTTTAATACATCATATTTTACCTTTTCATATTTTTTCTGCGAAATAAACTTATTAAGATGGATGGGTTCATTGTAAGGTTGTTTTTTATCTTCTACCATCACATCAACAGAAAAATCATTATTTTTTTCTTCTATCTTAATTAAAGGAATATAATTTTTATGCGTAACATAAAACTTGCTTAACCATAACTGAATGGTATTGGGAATTTCTTTCTCACTAAAATCATCAAAAACGGTCGGCTTACCCTGAAAAAACAGGTCGAGAATTTTATCGCTGCCATAGTATGAATTCCACGACCTTCTAAATAATTTAAATTCTTTTAGCATGAATTCAATAAACAAGGCACAAATAGACAGAATCTGCTCTTCGGTGGTTTGGTATTTAGCCGTTTCGGTTTTTCGGTTAGCCGGTTTATACTTAAAACACAAAATATCCGGCGGGGTAACAGCTGCAAGCTGATTAAAAACACTTTTGACCTCCTGATTGATAATAGCAGGGATCCAGCGAATTTTATACCGGTTTTTTCCAATATTTAATAGCTGTGGAATGAATGCACTTTTTTCTAAAATTTTAAGTGTGAAATGATAAATATTGTATAAAATCCTTATGTACTCACTATAATTTTTTATATTTTTAAGTTCAATATCATCTAAAGTGTGAATCAAAAACTTCACATTTAAGGGTTGGTTTAACTTTAGATTTCCTTTTGCAGATAAAATGGAAATATTTGCCACTTCAAATTTCTCATTTAACTGAATACTTATCTTACCGCTTTCTTGTATTTCAGGTAATTTATCGGAATCCGGATGCTGTCGAATAATGGTTGCAGATGTTGATCTTGAAATGTTTTTATAGGCTGAATTTAAAATGGATTTAAAATCTTTCTCATAAAATAGGGGATTGGCATTTAACAATTCGAGCAGGTTTTCTCTTATATCTTCAATTATTGAGAAATCAATATTGTCAGAAGTTTTTTTATCCCAACTTGCCTCACGGTTGTCTGGACTAAAATCAGTGTGGAGTGATGCTTTGTCGATTACAAAATCGTCGATTGTTTTTATGTTTTCTTTTGTGCTTGAATCAAGGGTTAAATTTTGCTTTTTTAATGCTTCGATAATATCAAAATCGTGCAATTGGAAAATGAGAAAGGGGTTTTTGTCAATTTCATTGGCGATAATATAAATAACTGATGCCAGATGTTTACAGGGCACAGCCCAGTCCGGGCAGGAACAATACATATCGAAATCATTCCAGGATGAAGGAAATATCTTTATGCCATTAGACAGAGCAATATCATTTAAGTCGGCAGGTAACTCCCTGTTAAGCAGCTTTGTGATAAGAAGGGTGTTATTAGTAATTTTCTCTGTTAATAATTTCTTTTCTTTTTCCGTAAAGGATGGAATTTTAATTTTTATCTTATAAGGATTGTATCTAACGCCTTGAACATTGGCATCAATTCTGTTTTTATTAATGGTTATTTTTTTAACAGCCCCTTTGTTTGCATAAGTTCTGCCGCGAGGCAATCTGTTTTCCCAATCAATATTTGCAAGAGCCTTTAGCCAATTTTCGCCCCACCATGTTTGTCCGTATTTTTTTGCCATTGTGAATATTTAACTACTTTTGCAAAAAGGAATAAATATAAGAGACCCTAGTCTTTTTATTGAATTGTATTATTTATTGGTTTTTAAATGGGCTTATTTCTGCTAACGAGTATATAAAAACAGGCTCTTCCGGATAATGCGTACATTTAAGTAGGAATAATAGGTGGACACGATAACTTGCCATGGTTTGAGAATCATAGGAAAGGAGATGTATCATGACCACCAGATTACTTTATCATACTTTTGGTCTCATTGGATATCGTTACGTAAAAACAGAATATAAAGGTGGTATAGTTTTATTTTCTATTGAGAAAAAACCTAATAAACTATGTTGCCCGGATTGCGATAGCAAGAAAATCTTCCG
>JADFJB010000158.1 GCA_022566355.1 candidate division KSB1 bacterium | reverse complement strand
ATTCATGAATAATGCAAGTTAATTCAATAAATTCGAAAAATTACTTCTTGTAACTATTTTTTTAGGAGAGTAAAATGGCAAAGGTTTTAGGCGTGGGTGGTGTTTTTTTCAAATCAGAAAATCCGGGCAAATTACGGCAGTGGTATGCCAAATGGCTTGGACTGGATAAAGAAGGACCAGGGGTTTCGTTTTCGCCGGCTAAAATGCCGGAGAACGGTTACACTGTTTGGAGTGCGTTTGATAGTTCAACCTCCTATTTTTCTCCTTCATCTAAAGAATTTATGTTTAACTTGATTGTGGATCATCTCGAAAATGCTTTACAGCAAGTAAAGGAAGGCGGTGCGGAAAATGTCGGTGAGATTGAGAATTATGACTATGGCCGTTTCGGATGGTTCATGGATCCCGATGGCGACAAGGTTGAATTGTGGCAACCTAATTAAAAACCGACTTTTTAAATAATTTCAAATATTTTGACTATTAAAAACATTGCAGATCAATGAAAAACAGTTTGTCATAACACGAAAGAAAGTCGGTTTTTGCTATGAGAGAAAAATAAAATACGGAGAAAACCATGAATGGACACAACTCATTTCGCAAATATTTAAGTTTTCTTTTACTCATTTTAACACTGGTAGTTAAAGCTCAAACTTGTTTCGCCCAAACAAAAGCTCAAAAGCTTGACAACCTGATCACCACATGCTACGAAAACGGTCAATTTAATGGCGTTGTTTTTCTTGCTGAACATGGCAATATCATCTATCAAAAAGCCCTGGGAATAGCCAATTACAAAACAAAAGAGCAGCTCAGCTTGGATTCTCAATTCAGGTTGGCATCCGTTTCCAAGCAGTTCACAGCTATGGCGATTATGATGCTGAAAGAAGAAGATAAATTGACCTATGAAGATGATATCAGGAAGCATATCCCGGAATTGCCTTATGGGTTCATCACGATTCGGAATCTGCTGAATCATACTTCAGGATTGCCGGATTATGTCACTATGTTTAATAAACATTGGGAAAAAACTCAAGAGAATTCCTCCGCAAAAAAGGTGGCAGCGAACAATGACGCCATCGAACTATTGGCTAAACATAAACCGACTGTTCATTTCGCACCTGGAGATCGCTGGGAATACAGCAATACCGGCTATGTCATTTTGGCATCTATTGTGGAAAGGGTTTCTGGGGAAGAGTTTGACAATTTTCTGAAGCTGCATGTTTTTACTCCATTAAAAATGACAAGAACACTTGTCTATAGCCCAATCAAAGATCAGCAAATGGAGGACAGAGTTTATGGGTACCGATTGGCCCTGGATGGCAGTAGCACAACACCCAATGATCATCATTACCTCAATGGCATTGCCGGTGATGGTGGAATCTATTCTACAATTGGTGATTTATTCAAGTGGGATCAGGCTTTGTATACAGAAAAACTTGTAAACCGATCAACATTGGAGGAAGCTTTTCAACCGGTTACTCTCAATAATGACAGCACACATAACTATGGATTTGGCTGGGGTATTGGGGAAACGAAAGCAGGGAAAAAGAGAGTGAGCCACTCCGGCGGTTGGGTTGGATTCAGAACCTATATCCATAGAGAAATTGAAGATCGCAATACATTTATCATCTTGACAAATCACTCCAGTTCATATCTCAACAGCATCAGGCAGGAGATTCTGAATATCCTTCATGACCGTGAGTATACCATCCCAAAAATTTCAATTGCCGGTATTCTTGCAAAGACCCTTCGAAATGAAGGTCTTGACCGGGCAATCCATCAATATCATCATTTGAAAGTTGAAGAAATTGACAAATATAATTTTGCTGAACGTGAATTGAACACGCTTGGCTACCATTATCTGCAAAATAACAGTTTTGATATTGCAATCACAATCTTCAAATTAAATGTAGAAGTTTATCCCGAAGCTTATAACGTCTACGACAGTTTAGGAGAAGCCTACATGAAAGCAGGAAAACTGGAATTGGCCATCAAAAATTACCAGAAATCTGTGGAGTTGAATCCTGATAACACCAATGCGGTGGATATGTTGAAGAAGCTGAAAGTGGAGTAGGTGTTGGAGGGAAATGAATATAAGGAGAACCTTGCATTCACTGATATGGAATGTACAGTTATTTTAAGCTTTAACTATTTATCGTAGTTAAAGCAAATAAAAAGGAAAGAATTATGGATAAGGAACAATTTGATATATATGCAAAAGGAAGATACGAAGATCAAATAACCTGGTACAATAAAAAATCAATTTCGAGTCAGAAAAAATATAAGTTTTGGCTGCAGTTGTCATCATAGCATCCACCATGACTCCAATACTTGTCGCACTTGATTTAACAAAATCGTTCATTATTATTATCTCAGCCATTGTGGCTATCGGAACGACAGTTTTAAAAGCATTTAATTATCAAGAACACTGGATCAATTATCGAACAATTTGTGAAACATTAAGAAAAGAAATCTATTTTTATTCATCACTTAGTAGTGAATACAAATCTACTGATGATCCCAAGTCTCTTTTTATAGAGAGGATTGAAAATTTAATATCCCAAGAGAATACCATGTACATTTCCTGAAAACCTGTAGTGCTGTTTCGATGGGATTTCTTGGTTTGTCTAAGTTTTCGTGTGCGCCCATAAAATCAATCGGACAACCAGGTTTACGTGCACATGGCTATGGTCCACTAAGACCGGATCCTGATGGAATTCTTGACTTGCCGAATGGGTTTACTTACTAAATAATCTCTCAACCAGGCGATATGATGGATGACGGTTATTTTGTGCCGCCAATACCAGACGGTATGGCTACCTTTGCCGGACCAAACGAGTTTACGATTGTGGTTAGAAATCACGAGATCAACCCTGGCAGAAAAGGCACCTACGGAAAAAAGCACGAGTTATTTAATAAAATTGACCCCAATAAAGTGTATGATGATGGTAAAGGAAAGACGCCAGCCTGCGGGGGCACAAGCACTTTTGTTTATGACACTCATAACCAGGCAATAGTCACCCAATACCTGAGTCTGGCCGGATCAGTTCGCAACTGTGCCGGTGAACCCACTCCCTGGAAATCCTGGATCACCTGCGAGGAAACCAACGATGTGCCGGAAAATAGAAACGGTATTCTTATCGAAAAATATCACGGCTTTAATTTTGAAGTGCCAGCCTCTGCAAAAATTCAGTTAGCCGATCCTATTCCCTTAAAGTCGATGGGGCGGTTCCGCCACGAAGCTATTGCTGTCGATCCGGCAACGGGTATTGTTTACCAGACGGAAGACAGGGGCAATGGTTTGATATATCGTTTCATTCCAAATGAACCCCGAAAATTTGTCAAAGGAGGAAAACTGCAAGCATTGAGAATTGTAGACGGACGAAAAGACACCCGCAATTGGGGTGATGAACAGATTAAAGTTCGTGAACGCCTGAAAGTGGCATGGATCGATATGGAAGATGTTGAAGCGCCGGAAGATGATCTCCGTAAGCGTGGCCACGATAAGGGGGCGGCGCTGTTTGCGCGCGGTGAAGGTATGTGGCGTGGCGAAGACGGTGTTTACTTTGCCTGTACCAGTGGTGGGAAGAAAAAATGGGCCAAATATGGCGCTACATTCCCGGTTCTGTTGAAGGCGGGGAAGAAGGTTATGAATCCGGTATTCTCGAACTATTTATTGAGTCGAATGATTCCGAGCTGATTAAGAACGCCGACAATTTGACCATCGCCCCTTGGGGCGACATAATCGTTTGTGAAGACCGCAGCGGCGATGAAGTCAGATTGGTCGGCATCACGCCGCAGGGACAGTTTTACACGTTCGCTAATCATCATAAACATACTGAATTTGCAGGTGTTTGCTTTTCCCCGGACGGAACAACTCTTTTCATAAATATGCAGCGAGCCGGACTAACACTTGCCATTACGGGACCGTTTTGGAAGTCCGCTTAGTAGATATTAAAAGGAAAGACTGATTCATCTTAATAAGATTAACCTGACCTATTCATAAACCTTATAATTGTTATCCAAGAAAAGATCATTTCACCCTATTTTCATGCTTAACATTCTGCTTTTTCATATGTATGGAAATAGATCCCGTCCCCGACGGGATGACATAATTGGAAGTTTTAAGCTTAAAAACATGATTCATGAATTATCCAGGTTAATAGCTAAAATAGGGATAGCAACTGCAGTATCCGCTTTCTTTCCTAAATCTACTTGCTTCCGGATTTTGATAAAAAACTTCCACCATCCGATTAGATCTCGTGCATTTCAGTTTCTCGAAATCTCCCTTCCAAAACCAGTTGGCGCATTACACAAATATGAATCGGCCCGGAAGAGGCGGTGATCTTTTACCGGCAACCAGCTGATATTGATGCCTCGTTGGGCGATTTGAAAAATGAAGGCCTTGACCGCAACAACATCGCCGACACCTTTATAGGCTCAAACAATACGACGAAGCCCGGCCGGAAATCATGCGGGCGATTGAGTGTGACCGCCAATTTGGTCATGCGGCCGAACCGTGGAAAACCTTAAGTATTTTACACGACATAGAAGTAGTGGCCGGGGACCACGGGGCCGCCCGGGCGGCATGGCGGCAGGCCCGGGCCGCCTACCTCGGGCCTCTACCGGCAGCAGGGGGGTTATGCGCAGCGAGGTAACGGGAAACTGGTGGAGCAGGTATTGGGCCTTATCTCTCAACAAAAGGAAGATGAAATCGAACCGCTATTCAAACAACTTGCTAATGATCCGAAGGTAACAGATTCACGCAAGCAATTGATACAGGCTGTAGTCACTATTCTCGATGGCTCCCGGGACCCGGTCCTGGCCGATGATCCAGCCCTCTATTTCGCTGATGCGGCGGAGATTCTCTTTCTCATCGAGCGGTTGGAGAAGTAGGTGAGCATTTGCAAGTAGACCCCCGATAAAAAATTAGACCGGATTAACAGGATGAACAAGATTAAAACAAAATAAAAAATAAAAAGCTCTAGATTACTGAAGCAGACCATTGTTTTGCACGTTCTCTAAGGGCTGATTCATAGTCTGGCCAGTTATGAAGAGTCTCCGGATCAAAATCCGCACCATTTGGCCACACTAAAGTTTCAAATTCCGGATCTAGCTTCACCTGGTTGAATAGGGATAGATCTCTTAATGGTCCATAGAGCTCACCTTTGAGAATAGCTTCGAAGTTTATTGTTTGAGTAGTTAAATCATTAAAGTCTATTCGTAAGGTATATGGAGCAACAATTTCAAACGATTTGACATGATAAATTTTGTGTAGCATTTTGGACACCTTACTTTACTTATTTTGAAATATGAGGTAAATACATATATATGTCAGCGAATGTCAAGTTATTTCTTTGGTTCATTAATAAAAAGATCCCCGATAAAAGCATTCGGGGATGACAGTTTGGTAGTTCTCTAACTGAATTTTTGTCACAAACCACCCCTAACCCCTCCTTAAAAAAGGAGGGGAATTACTACAATTATTACTATACTAATTCTTCCTGATATAAATATTGCCATTATATGTGGAAAAATGCATTTCCGGACCGCCGCCGTTTAACTTGCCAACCATATCGCCTTCCAATCTTACTTTATACTTACCGCCTTTTCTGCGAGGACTTTCTTCAATTCTACGAATGGTGCGTTTGACCTCGATTTCAAAATCACTGTAAATATTGCCGTTTTGGGTTTTTAATCTTAAGTCAGCTTTTACATTTGACGGGAAAGTAACATCCACTTTGCCATTGAAAGAAATAAAGGACATCGCCTTATTCGGTTTTACATTCACAAAGGATACGATTACATTGCCATTGGTCGTGTTCGCAATCACGGTACCGGAAACATCCATGATCCTGATGCCGCCATTGGTATTGTTTGCTTCAATTTCACCTTCGATATTTTCCACCACAATATCTCCGCCGTTGACTGTTGAAATTCGCAGGGAAGTATTCACAGGAACATCGATGACCAGGTCCGATCTTGAATTGCCATGACCGGAAATTTTCATCCTGTTATCTTCTTCCTCGATAGTAAAGCCCATGCTCGTATTAGGAATTAAATACATCCCTTTCGATTTTTTTCTACGAGAATTTTTATTATTATTGCGATATATGGTTTCTATGATCACTTCATCGCCATCATAACCACGAATTGTAATTCCACCATAGGTTAAGCTAACTTTCAAGTATCCCGGCTTCGATGGATCGCTAAATTCGATAGTGAACTTTTCACTAACCTGCTCCTGGGCAAACCCGGGCCATGCCATAAATGCAGCAGCAAGGAATATTAAAGTTGTCATCCAATTCTTTTTCATTTTTCTACCCTTTCTAGTCTTTATTTTCATAAATATAAATGTTGCCGTTAAAACCATCCAATTCAATTTTGGGTCCACCCTTTCCTACCCTCACATTAGCGCCACGATTACTCTTGTACACATACTTGCCATTTTTCTTTCGTACCGGCTTCGGTAAAATAGTGGGTAAATAAGTGAAAGGAAAATCCGAATAAGCCTGGCCGTTAAAAGTCTTAATGTGTAAATCGGCGGAGAAGCCAGGCTGAAAAGTAACATCTACATTGCCGTTCAGAGAGCCAAAATAGGAATCCTTTTGGGGATTTTTCGTGAACGTAACCCTGACACTTCCATTCAGGGCGTACACATGACCGGCTCCGTTGATTTTTTCCATTTCGATGCCGCCATTGATGTTATCCACTTCATAATTTCCGGTTACATTGGTAACGGTGATCTCACCATCGTTGATCGTCTTTAAAAACAGATCCGTTTTGTGGGGAACTTTGATTTCAAAATCATAGGTAACTTCATAACCGTAATGCCGCCAGCCTTTATAGTTGATAGAGCCATCTGCGCGGCGAAAGGGTCCATCAACATACAAGGAAATGGTATTGTCATCATCACTGATATCCAGAGTGACTTCCTCTTGTGCTCGTTTCATCTTGCGATCCGAACGGGCTTTTATTGTGTACTTTGCAACGAGTTGGACATCATTGCCATTATACCCGACGATCTCGATCGATCCGTTAACATTATCAACAACAAGCTCACGGGGGCCACTACCGCTAAACTTTAATGTTTTCCTGATGATTTCTCTTTTGGTATCCGTTGCCGCCAGGTTTGCAATGCTGAAGACAACTAGAAAAATGGTCAGTATGATTCTTTTAAAATTCATGAGTACTCCTTTAGATTAATTGTTCTATCCCTAATTTCGCCCGCTCGCGAACAGCTACGTTGACACTATCATTTTCGGAGATTTGTTTTAATGTTTCTATCGCTTGTGTTGCGCCCTTCTTCACCAAAAGTTCTATCAATTCAAATTGGATCAAGGGTGATTTCTGCACCGCCAGGGATTGAATCAGGCCTGATTTTACTTCAGGATTGTTGGAAAACAGGAATAAGGATTGAATAGCCGCTAATCGTACATTGACATTGGGATCATTATTTAAAGTATTCAACAAGGCGGTCAGGATTTCCTGATCCGGTCTTTCAACTTTCGTTGTAAAACTGACGCCTTTGAGGCGCTCGCTTGGCGACTCTTGATTTAACAAAGCAAGGCTGACCAGTTGTCTCATCGAGCGTACGTCCTCCTGCAATGCCGTCAGTTGACTCTGCGTGCGTACCTCTTCCTGCAATGCCGTCAATTGAATATTCCCGGTCTGTTCAGGTTCAAACCGGCTTCCGACAAATATGCCCAGGAGCAATAGTGCCATTGAGAAGCCGATTTGAATAGCAGGATTTTTTGGCCACCAGCGTTCGATCCAGCTATTGATAACATCCCGAACTCTTGGCGCTTGTTGTGATTGCGATAAACCTTCCTGGTAAGCAGACAGCATGGTATAAAAGCGCTCGCGCGTTGCTTCACCGGGTTGTTCGTCTGGCAGCGTCCCGAGTTTCATCCAGACTTTCTGAGCGCTCAGAACCTCCTTTGAACACGAATCGCACGTGTTAAGATGCTCCTGGATTTCAGATAAGATGGTCTCGTCTAAATCTCCGATGATGAAATCCGGTAAATATTCTTCAATTCGTTTACAATTCATCATATTCTCTCTCCGGATAATTCATAAAAAATACCCCTTAAATCTTTAATAGCCCGATGAACCAACACCTTTATGGTAGATACCGGGCAATTCAATATTTTTGAAATCTCTTCATATTTTAAATTTTGAAAGCGGCTTAGGACCAATACTTCTCTTTTTTTAAATGGCAGCTTGTCCAGCGCTTTACGAACCATAGCAGCCTCCTGACTGGTTTCCAATTCTTCCGTTGCAATAGGATCCTGGCTGACTGGCTCCCGGACATCTTCATCCGGCAAAACCTCTAACTTGCGTTTCCGGTAGTAATCGACTCGTGCATTTCTTGCGATTTGGTACATCCAGGAGGTAAATTTGCTGTCACCACGAAAACTGTTTCGATATTTCAAAATCCTGAGGAAAACCTCCTGTACAAGGTCATCACTCAATTCACGATTCCCTGTAAGTTTTAAGAAAAAATTAAATAACACGACATGATGCCTTTCAAATAAGAGTCCCAATTTATCGATTTGACCTTCTTTAACAGCAAACATAAGCTGTGTATCTGAAATTGGATTCAATCGTTGCCTTTCTGTTTTTGCAAATTTAATATTGTAGACTAAACTTAAGCAAAAAGGTTACACCGATATCTTCGGGAAATTTGTAATCCTGAATGTTTTTGGAAATCTAATTTAATGTGCGTTCAATATAAGGGTTTTGCTTTAAGTTAGCCAGTCTGGGCCTTGGCTTTTAGCTGTTGGCCTTTAGCTTAATGATGAGATTATTTTATCATTTTTTATTCACTATTGGTTATTGGCATAATGAAAGTGCACCCGTAAAGGTGTACTTGAATGGTAAAAAAATGTGTATTATCCTACTGTTGTAAATGTTCATTAAATTGTGATTCAACTGATGACCAAAAAAAACTTATTAAGTATCGCGAGAAGGTTAATCTTCTCTAC
>JADFJB010000157.1 GCA_022566355.1 candidate division KSB1 bacterium | reverse complement strand
GAAAATCATCCCGTACAGACGGGAGGATTTTCAGGGGTGTTTATTTATCCAATGGTTTTTGACGATGGAAATCATATCCGAGAATTTGTTTTCCTTTTAGTTTCTTCCAGAGCAAGATCTCAGATATGTGCTGTTATTGCGGAAATTTCCGGCAAATTCTTTTAGTTTTGGGTTGTATGGTATAATTTTGTGTTTTGGCATGACAAGAGGGTACTTTCCTTTATTTCGATCAAATAATCTACAACAAGTTTTTCGACTGGTCTTTCATACGTTATAAAGAAAATTATATTGTGGAGCTAGCGTCTCATTTGCCTGAACCATATAACCTTGATTTTATGATTTCATGTTTAAAAAATTGTTGTGGGCCATTCAAAAATCCTGATTCCCAGGGTAGTGGTTTTGCGGCGGACGTGACGGTATATTTGCCTGATACTAGAAACAAGAATATTCCAGGCACCAGCAATATGAAGAATTTATTTTTTCATGAAGAAACTTATTCCTGGTATTAGGAATGTAAAAATTGTAGTTTAGATAATAGAAACTTATGTTATGCGGCAAAAAATAAAGTCCAGCTGATCCGCCATATTAAAAATTGTATTAAAGGAAGAACACTAACACTGAAAAGATGAAAAGGTTCGTCGTCAGGAAAAATACCGTATAACATCAAAATGTATCCGATTCTTTCAGTAGCAAATTTCGTCTGCCAAACCAAAAAAGTATTGATGTATTAACGATGTTCTGATTGTTATAGTTAAAGTTATTAAAATGTTCAGTTTGAGTTTTGGCATTAAGGAATACTGGATAGTCAAAACTGTTTTTTACCTATGGTTAGTTAATCAAATATGAAATTAAGCATTATAGTATTGGTTTTGGTTACAAATACATGTCTATTTGCTCAAGATCAAAAGTATTACTTTTACCGGCCTGACAATAACTTTGGTTCTGATTTAGTATTTAATCCCATTTCTCAAATATTAAATGGCGGTTTTGATATATTTCGAAATGGCGGACATTCAAAAGATATTTTTAACCAGCCTTATTCCCAGGGAGCAAAAAATGTGATCAACAACATCTTTAATCCATTGGACAGTATTAAAAAATTTGGTTGGAAACGTTTTATAACCACTGAGGTGTTTCCAATAAGTACAAACACAGACAAATTGCAATATTTCCCAAATTATGCTCATCATCTTATCGGGCATGGTTTTAGGTATGTGAAAACTGCCGAGTGGTATGATTATCATAATGTTAAATATCCTAACGCCTGGTCAATTTTAACTTTATTTAGTTATGTTTTTCTGAATGAAACACTTGAGAACGGAGGCTTTGATGAAGTGAATGTGGATCCTATTGCAGATATGTTAATTTTTAATCCTTTGGGCATTTTGTTATTTAGTACGGAATGGGCAAAAAAGTTTTTTTCGAGAACGCTGCAATTGTATGATTGGTCGCTCCAACCTGTTTTTAATATTTCAAACAATAACATCATAAATGCCGGAGATCAATTTGCAGCTAAGATTAAGTTGAATAAAAAATATGGCGCATTTTTCTATTGGGGAATTTCCGGAATTGTGGGATTGAGTCATCAATTTAAGAAAGGACGTACGTTGTCATGGGGCGTAGGCACTATCGTTAATAAGTTGATTGAAAGAAAGTTAATTAACTCAAAATATGTTTCGAGATTTGTTGCCCCAAACAAAATTGATGGTGCGGTTGGTTTTTTTTATGATGTCAACAATTCACTGATGACATCGATGATTTTCACCGGGCCTCATTCTTATAATTACAGGTTAAATATCTATCCCGGGTTTATAAAAAAGGATTGGTTTAAACCCGGGTTATTTTTGTCTGTGGGTGAATTGGATAAATTTCAAATCGGATTGACTTTAGCATCAATGCCAATTGTACCTGGTTTTGGAGATTAAATGTTTTATGCAAAAAATAAACCGCGCTCCGCCTGTACATTAAATTATCTAGGGAGGATTTAGTAGCTCCTGAGGAATTAATTGAGCTTAGAGAAGATCAACTAAATAGAGACTAGAATCACCTGAAATGTAAAGATGTAGGATTATTAATAATTATTTATTTTATATTTATGTTGAAAAACATCCGGTCCAGAGTTTTATTGATTTTAATTTTTGCCACATTCTGCAATGGGTTTTCCCAAGAAAAAAAATATTATTTTTATAATCCCCAAAATAATTTTGGTTCAGAAATAATGTTCAATCCATTAAGTGTCATCTTAAATGGTGGTTATGATGTGCTGCGTAATGGAATACATTCAAAAAATATTTTCCAGCAACATTACAAAACAGGCTCTCAAATTGTTTTAAAAAGCCTACTAAATCCTCTGGATACTATCAATAAGTATGGATGGCGTAAATTTTTAACCAGCGAAGTATTCCCAGTCAGCACAAATGCTGATGATTTTCAATATTTTCCAAATTATGCAAACCATTTGGTAGGCCACGGAATGAAGTATGTAAAGTTAAGTGAATGGTACGATTACCACGGAGCCTCCTATCCAAAAATGTTTGCTGCATTAACCTCTCTTAGTTATGTCTTTTTAAATGAAGTTATAGAAAATGGAAATAATACTTATATAAATGTCGACCCTGTTGCCGATATGTTAATTTTTAATCCCCTGGGTATATTACTTTTCAGTTATGATGGTGTTAAAAAATTCTTTTCAGAAACATTGCCTTTATATGATTGGTCTTTGCAACCCTTTTTTAACCCATTTAACAATCATATAGAAAATGTAGGTGAACAATATGTTTTGAATTATCCGATTAATGAGAAGTATACAGTTTTTTTTTATTGGGGTACCTCCGGCATTTTAGGAATAACGTATAATTTAGAAAATCGGCATAATATTTCTTTTGGTGTTGGTGGCATTGTAAATAAATTAATCGAAAAGCAAAAAATACGATCGAAGTTTTGGACACGTTACGTTGCCCCGGAAACAATAGATGGCGCTATTGGATTTTTCTATGACTACAATCATTCTTTATTATCATCATTAATATTTACCGGTCCTATTTATTACAATGCACAATTAAATGTTTACCCTGGTTTATTAGATGTGGGGCCTTTAAGGCCCGGTATTTTTTTGGGACTTGGAGAAATAGACAAATTTCAAATTGGAATTACAATGGCATATTTCCCTTTTGGGTTAAATTATAAATTTTAATCAAAATTATTATTATTTGATATATTCATTTCCCTTAATATCGTATTTGTGGTCGTCGTTTCAAATATGGTTGGATAATAATGGTTTAATAAAAGTGTAAAGTTGGCTAGAAACAAACCAATTATTTCTAATTAATTACAAACGTCTTCATAAATACCTCCTCCTTCTAATTTTTATTAATAATCTAATTGAGTACCACAATGGGGATTCTTAACAAAAGAACAAACCCCGGGCCACAGCCAAGTTTAGAACATGAACAAATCATCAAACCTACTTTAACAGAACGAATTTCTTCGTTTGCACAAAATTCTTTGTTTTACCTGATGAAGAATGAATACGATAAAAATAGACGCCGCTGGGTATATCGGAAGCTTCCAGCGTCACTTTATGTACACCAGACTCTCGTTGTTCCTGTAAAAGTGTTGTAACCTCTCTTCCCTGGATATCAAAGATTATAATCGTAACTTCCGAAGGCTCGGGTAGGTCAAACTGGATAGTCGTAGTTGGATTGAAAGGATTGGGGTAGTTTTGATACAACCTGAATTCTGTCGGCAATGTTCCTGGGAGTTCTTCAACACTGGTTACGATAACAGAGCCAGTTACATACCAGAAACCAGAGCTAACTGTGTTGCTGGCATTTGCTGCAACACCTATAACCGGCTGACCGATGGTGGCAATAATTGTATTATTGGTATCCGACACAACAGCAGCGCCGTTACCAAAAACACTGTTAGAAATTTTAATTTGGGCTGAAACGGGATTTGCCAGCATCCCAATGACGCCAAACAGGAATAACAATATTCTCATTTTTAAGAGTTTCATTTTACAAATTCCTTATTTTGATCATGAATTAATTTGCCAAAGCTTTACCAGGTTTGCGACTTTACCGGCTCGTTTTTGACTCAGCAACATCGCCATTCCGCAGAGCTATATTCTCTATTTTTTGGTATGCAGTTTCTAATTGTGCCATCTTTGCTTTTAACCGATCAAATTCAACCATTTTCGATTCTATTTTTTCTAATTTTTTAAGTCTGGTTCCCAGGTTTTTAATTTCCTTTTGTTGTTCCTGCAAAAGTGTGAGTAAACGACCCATACCGGTGTGATTCGATTTCAGGCCGACAAGGGTGTTGACGAGTCTTACACCGGTTTCTTCCGAAGATTCCCAGGCTTGGCCAACTATTTGAGCGTAGTGCATTGGTTTCATCTCATCGGGGGATATAGCTATGCCGACGCCGTCATTTAACCCCGATGGCATGATGAAATCCCCTGCTTTCACAATTCCTCGAACTTTCACCGGCGCCTGGCCAAGAAATGCAACTTTCTCATACAGATGTTCTTCTCCCTTATCAGGCGCATTGCCAAGGACAATGGGTCTACTCGTTAAAACCATGATGTGGTGGGCGTCTTCTATCACTTTGGTGACTTTACCACCGGTTACACCTACAATGTCTCCGTTTTCGATCTTTTCTTCCACCCTCAGCCGGGGCAGCCACTCTGCATAGTCCCCACCGCCTCCTGTCAGGCTGCCAGTGAACTCAACGCCGCCAGCGCCATCGCCCTGTATCTCGCCGATCAGATCGTCATTACCATCACCATCGAAATCACCTCCAAAGAATGCGATTAAGTTTGCGGCGCTTCCCGGGTTTTTCTTTCCAACCTTGAGGGCAAGAACATCGGGGCTTGTTCCCTCTGAAGTATTTTCCAGGAGGGTAGCATAGCTAGTTAGTAAATTGCCGTTTCCATTGATCTCGTCTGTCACTTGCAACTGAGTATTCGGACTTGTTGTCCCGATACCGAAGCCACCTGATGCACGAACCAGGAATTGGTTTGAACCAGTGGAAAAAAAAGAATCGGCCGGGGCTGCAGCGGTAGCGTCACTCCAGACGAACGTGCCGGTGTGGTTTGCCTTGGCTCGCCGGCCAGCCGCGAGGCTGTAATCACCCGCGGCGGCGTTTCTACTGCCACCAGGGATGGTGGATTGGGCACCGCTAGCGGTGTTGCTAATGCCTCCACCGACGGCGGCATATTCGCCGAAGGCGGTGTTGAGCCGGCCTCCACCGACGGTGGAGATAAAGCCACTAGCAGTGTTGGCTGACCCCCCTCCGATGGTAGAAGCTGTGCCACTGGCCTCGTTGCCTCCGCCTCCGCCGATGGTGGCGAGCTCCGCGTTGGTGGCAATCTCATCATCACTCCCCGCCTGGTTGTTCGTGCCACCGCCCACTGTGCCATGGATGTCGGTGACCTTGTTTCTGCTGCCTCCGCCTATGGTGGCTCCGCTGCCGCTGGCGGTGTTATTCTTGCCCCCACCCACGGTAGCATACTCCGCATCGGTAGGATCGTTGTTTATATTCCCTGCCAGGTTGTTTCTGCCACCGCTAACGGTGCCCCACTTGTCCATAACCTTATTGCCTTCGTCAGAACGGAATGCCCCGCCACCCGCAATCGTGCCAAAGTCAGCGGTAGCCTCATTATAGGTTCCTCCGCCGACAGTGGCACTGACGCCACTAGCGAGGTTAAAGAAGCCTCCACTAACTGTGGCAAGGGTAGTGTCAGCGGTGTTTCTAACGCCGCCGCTTATAGTGGCTCTGCTGCCGCTGGCGGTGTTATTTATACCCCCACCAACGGTGGCTTGTGTGCTGGCAGTATTATTTTCACCTCCGCTGACGGTGGCACTGAAACCACTGGCGAGATTGTCAAAGCCTCCAGCTACTGTGCCGAAGCTGGCGGTCACCCTGTTGGGGACGGGATCGCCAAAGCCATCGTCTCGGCTGCACCCCCACCGCCAATAGTAGCTCCTACCACATCCGCAGCTACACTGTTGCCACCAAAGCCGCCAATTACATTGGGTGTGTTGCCATCGGTATTCTCCAGACGCAGGGCACGGTCGCCGCCGTTTACTTCAATATCCAGGTGTGAAGTAGCGGTGATTTTGTCCATGGTTGTAATATTTCCTCCTGGGCTAGCCGTAGCTGAAATCACCAGCGAGTCGCCCTGCGGTGTAATGGTCACATTGTCTCCTTCAGCCAGGATCACAGTATCGGTCAGATTATTGATGCTGCGTACCACCTGACCGTCGGCAATCTTGCTGCCGGTCACTACACTATCTGCAATCGAGCGGGCGTTCAGGCTGTAAGCTGCGGCTGTGAGTTCAATCCGAGGTTCAAGTTCGGCATCCCCGCCGATGGCGATGCCAAGCCAGTAGGGTTGGTCAAAGGGTAAATCTAATGGATTATTGCCGCCTAAAATAACATTGAAAATGCCTCCAACTACAGGTACGTTTTGTATCTCTTCCCACAGGTGTTCCCCGCCTTCTTTTAAATCGTAGAGCTTGAATGTTATCAAGTACTTGCCATCTTCTACAACAGCGCCTGCGGCTTTGGTCACAACTCCTTGATAACTTATGGTTTTGGGTATTTGTGCTAAAACGATTTGTCCCGATAAATGTGGGATTAACAATAGAAACAACGCAATTAGAAAATATGTGCGTTTCATCATTGTAACCTCCTTAATTTATATGCTCATAATCTAAAATTTTATTACTCCATTAATACAACCCAACAACAGCACACTGCACTTTATATGCATTCAGTCAAGTTCTTTTCTACTTTGCGTTGCTGAAAACTAAACTCTTGCTTGTTGCGATTCTACTAATTTCCTTTGTACCTGTTACCGCTGTAAGATGTTGTAAAGCAACTTCAAATTGAGCCATCTTGGATTTTAATTCATTCATTTCCGATTCTGTTTTATCAATTTTAGCTTTCAATTTTTCATTACTTTCTTGTAATGTCTCGTTCTCCCCTTGCAGCGCTTCCACTATCTTACTCAACTCCTGTACAGCGCCCACTAGGTAGGGCCTCACATTGTATGTATCTACTTGAAGGTAGCCTGTACCATCATCTTGCACACTTTCAGGGAACAGCTCTCTAAACTCTTGAGCTATGAAGTTGTAATAGTATCTCTCTTTTATACTTGGGTGTTTGGCTCTGTATTCTTGGGTGTAGCGAAATTTTACCGGACGGAGACGGTTGATGGTTTCAAGGGAATTTGCTATCTCTTGTATATCTGTCTTAATACGGGCGTCAGAGTTGGCCAGCCAATCGCCAGCCGTGGTCTTGGAAGCGCTGCCTTCGATCTCTAGCTTATTTACCGTTGGGTTTCTTCCAACGCCGACGTTGCCATTATCCTGTGCAATTATCATCCGCCTAAGAGCGCCCCCCCCTTCTGCTATTGGTCTACGTGTAAAAAACGATATATTCCCGTCAAAATTAGTAATGTTCAAGTTATTGTTATCTGTCTTTATTTCACTACTTCCGTCACCAGTCCCATCTATGGTGATGGAGTTGCCACTCTTAATGGCGCCAGTTACCTCGACGTCGCCATTGAAACGTCCCGCGGGACCGCTGCCGTTGGTCGTGGCTTCAATCGCAGGACGGCTGTTGTTTTCGTTTACGATTTGGAAGAATCCCGCTCTTCCCGTACCAAATGTTTTACCGTTTAACGCAGACCCGCTGCCGTTCGTTATAGCGAAGAGGGCTGCCTGGCTGTTGCTTGTGTTGTTGATGCGGAAAAGTCCGGCTTCACCAGTACCGTCGGTGCTGGTGAAGAGCGCACTGCTATTGTTGCCGGGATTACTGATGTGGAAGCTTCCTGCTCGATAGGTGCCGTTGGTAGACGCGCTGAACGCAGCGCCGCTGCCGTTGGTTGTTGCTTCAATCGCAGGACGGTTGTTGTTTTCGTTTTCGATTTGGAAGGACCCCGCTCTTCCCGTACCAAATGTTTTACCCTCTAACGCAGACCCGCTGCCATTGGTCTGTGCAAAGAGCGCAGGGAAGGTGTTGCCGGGGTTACGAATGTGGAAGCTTCCTGCTTGACCGGTGCCGTTTGTAGACGCGCTGAACGCAGTGCCGCTGCCAGTGTTGATCACGTCCAGTTTATCATCCGGACTCGTGTCCCCAATGCCGACGTTACCGGAGACCGCAGAATACATATCATTACCTGAAATGGTCCAATCGGCATCGGCGCCGCCGCCCTCGGCCGATATGGTGATGGTGTCGGCAGCCGCCGTAATCGTCACATTAGCCCCGCCAGCAAGGGTGATATCATCCTTTAATGAGGTATTGTCCACCAAAATGCTCTTCACCACCTGGCCAATGGCAATCTTGGCGGCGGTTACCACATTGTCGGCAAGATTGGCGCTGGTAACTACACCATCGGCAAGAGTTGGATTCGGGTAGGCGCCGGTTAAATCCCCACCGGCTTGCCCACCAGGGGGCAACATCACGCCAGCATCTAATTTAGCCTGGGTGACCGCACCCTTCTGAATTTTGGCTGTGCTGACGGCGTTGTCGGCAAGCTTGGCGCTGGTGACCGCGCCATCCTGAATCTTGGCGGCGCTTACGGAGTTGTCCATTACGGTTCTGGAATTCAGGCTGTAAGCTGCGGCTGTGAGTTCAATCCGAGGTTTCAAGTTCGGCATCCCCGCCGATGGCGATGCCAAGCCAGTAGGGTTGGTCAAAGGGTAAATCTAATGGATTATTGCCGCCTAAAATAACATTGAAAATTCCTCCAACTACAGGTACATCTTGCATTTCTACCCAGATGTTTTCACCACCCTCATTTACATCGTAGAGCCGGAATGTTATCATGTACATACCATCCTCAACAACCGCGCCTGCAGCATTGGTCAAAACTCCTTGATAGCTGATGGTTTGGGATATTTGTGCCAGGACAGTTTGCGCTAATAAAAATGTGCCTGACAATAATAAAAAGAGCGCTATACAAACTAATTTCTGTTTCATCATTTTA
>JADFJB010000156.1 GCA_022566355.1 candidate division KSB1 bacterium | reverse complement strand
GCCAAGTATTTTCCCGACCAGGACCCCGTTGGTCAAACCATTCGTTTCAACAATAAACAGGATTTCCTCATCACCGGGCTCATGAAGAACGTGCCGCCCAATTCTTATATGCGCTTCAATTTCCTCGCATCATTTTCTTCTTTAGAAGCAGACAATAATCAATATTTGGACGACTGGCGCAGCCATGCTATTCATGCATATTTTCTTTTTAAAGAGGATGTTATACCTGAAGCAGTAGAAGCGCGTTTCCCAAGTTTTATCAACACATACATTGAAGAGCAATACCGAGGTAGATACCAACCACGATTGCAAGCTTTTAAAGATATACATTTAAACGATGACCTATCCGGAGAGTGGGGTGACACACTAGAGCCGGTATATATTTATATTTTTGTCGCTGTGGCGCTGTTTATTCTTTTAATCGCCTGTATCAATTTTATGAACATGACTACTGCCAGATCAGCCAATCGAGCCAAAGAAGTCGGTTTAAGAAAAGTCATGGGCGCTTTCCGACCGCAGTTAATTCGCCAGTTCCTGGCAGAATCGGTAGTCATATCGTTCATCGCATTATTTTTTGCCATCGTATTTGTCGAATTTGCAGTCCCCTGGTTTAATAGTTTAACAGACGGCGATAGACAAATAGCCATTCATTATTTTGACAATCAATTTTATTTATTTTCAATATTTGCAATCACGCTCTTCGTTGGTATTCTTGCCGGAAGCTACCCGGCTTTTTTCCTTTCCAGGTTTAAACCGATTACAGTCCTAAAAGGCGCCCTATCTGATGGGATCAAGGGTTCGAAGCTGCGGAAAGCGCTTGTGGTTACGCAATTCAGCATTGCAATCATAATGATTATTGTGAATTTCTTGTTGATTAAACAGATCGATTATCTAAAAACAAAGGATCTGGGGTTTGAAAAAAACAACATTATTTATTTCTTCCAGCCTGAAAACAGTACCTACGACAGGAAACAAACCATAAGAAATGAACTGCTGCAACATCCAACAATCCATAGTGTTTTCTTAGCTTCAAATGAACCAGGCGATGGTGCCATGCCCGGTCGTTTTTTACCGCAAGGTACCAATGAAACAGATGGAATGATGTTAAAAAATATTGCTGTAGACCATAACTATTTTCCGACTTTGAAAATCGAATTCGTTGCCGGCCGGAATTTTTCTACAGATTTTGCTTCTGATACGACAGATGCTGTGATCATTAATGAAACCGCTGCCAGACAATTCGGTTGGGAAAATCCTATAGGAAAAACCATTGAATGGCTCAACGCTGATTCCGGATCAAAATCAAGAATCGTGATTGGTGTTGTGAAGGATTTTAATTTTGAGAATTTAAACCAACCCATCAAGCCATTGATCGCTCATTTCACCCCAAAATATCTACGGCGATTCTATATGAGTGTCGAACCTGGCACAAAAAAAGAAGCCTATACATTTTTGCAAGATCAGTGGAAAATTTACGATCCGAACAATCCTCATTATCATTATTTTTTGGATGTCGACCTTGCAGTCGAGTACCAATTTGAGGAAATTATTGCGGGACTATTGGAAAAATTTACGATTCTTACGATCTTCATTGCCTGTCTTGGCTTATTATCATTAGCCTCTTTCACCGCTGAACAACGAACGAAGGAAATCGGTATCCGAAAAGTGCCTGGCGCAAGTATTCCCAATATTATTACAATGCTTTCCAGTGAATTTCTAAAACTGATTCTCCTTGCCAATCTTTTTGCATGGCCGCTGGCTTATGTAGCTATGGATCTTTGGTTAAGGGAATCTTTTGCTTACCACATAAGTATTGGATTATGGTCTTTTATACTTTGTGGCGTTGCAGCTTTGTTGATGGCCTTGTTCACAATAGGATACCAGGCGATTAAAGCTGCACTTTCAAATCCTATAGATGCATTGAAGTATGAGTGATTTAGGGCCGAAAGTGGAAAGTGCGCTAATTTTTTACATGTAGTATTGCAAAAAGTGTTGACATAGTAAAATACAAATTTATTTCCATTTGGTGTCTCACCGAAAACTCATCATTGAAATGGGATTTAGGGGTGTGTCATTTTGCTTTGGAAAAACCCATTAACTCATGCCAAAACGCAAAATCATACATACGACCCAAACCGAGAGCGGCAAAATATATTAGCTAAACAAAACCATTTAACCAAAAAGATCCCAGAGAACACTAAGATTATTTACAACTTTATCGGCGCACTCAGCGATCTCCGGTTTAAATTCTTTTCATACTTTATTTTATTTGGATGAAAGCACCATTTGATAAGCTTTTGCAGCTTCATTTAAGATTTCTTTGGCTTTATCCACATCATCAAAGCCAAGGGATTGTATGCGGCCTTTGCCTTTGTAGTGGGTAAACCAGGTTTCAAGAATATCCGTTATGCCGGGATATTTATTTTTTAGCTCGGAAAGATTATTAACGGCTCCCAGCTGGTCAATGGGTCGAACGGCAATGAGCTTGTCATCTTGTTCACCATCGTCCAATAATTTTAACACGCCGATAATTTTAGCGGTTACCACATCACCCCGGGAAATTGCAGACCCCAAAATAATCACATCCAAGGGGTCGCCATCACCGCCCAAATTTTTAGGAAGCAGGGTTTGGGGGATCATGCCATAATTACCGGGATAAGCCAAATAATTCACGACTCGTGGTTTGCCATCACTAAATTCCCACCTCAGATCGCCTTCATCCTTGGCAACTTCCCATTTATCCCTGGACCCTGCCGGAATCTCTACGACCACGTTTACAGAACCATCCGGATTGATTGCCGGATAACCATTTAAATAATTTTTCTTACCCTTTATAACATAAGAACCTGAATCATTTTTTGGTTGAAAATCTTCATTTGTTTTGCAGCTAAAATTAAAAACAAAAACAATTACAACCAGACCGGAAAAATGGAGCATGGATCTTTGAAAATAGTTAATCATTTAAATTCCAATTTATTTTAAATTGATGAGGCGCTTGATTCTATATCGGTAAAACCTATTGTTAATTTGCGGGTTTTTAAATTAATAGTGAATCAATTAAACTGATTTATTCATGAATTCTTACCGCGAAGACGCCAAGATCACAAAGAAACAAACAGTTACATTTAGTTCATATAATAAAACCTGTTTCAATCTCTATGTATGAGAGATTATTATAAGATATTATTTTTTATCCTTTGCGTCCTTCGCGTCTTGGCGGTTAATGACTTGGCCAGATTAAACATTTATTCTTAAGATAAAATCACCTGCTGCCGAAAACCCAAAGGAGTTCATAAATTTGCAAATTAAAAAGATTTTTTATCGATGGCAATTTCAAGCATAAATCCTTGCAGTAAATGTGGGATAGAAACCCAGAAACTTAACAACAATCCCAATTCCGAGCAGCAAAAAGAAGTACAAAAGCTCAGGCAACGGGATATGGAAGTCAGGGCCCACGAAGCGGCTCACCTCGCCGTGGCAGGCCAATATGCAACGGGCGGCGCGAGCTTTCAATATGTAAAAGGCCCCGATGGCCAACGATATGCGGTTGGTGGTGAAGTCAAGATTGACACCTCGCCGGTAAAGAACGATCCCCAGGCTACCGTCCAAAAAGCGAAGCAGATCCGCAGCGCTGCCCTGGCACCGGCAAATCCTTCCGGAGCAGATAGAGCCATTGCTGCCCAAGCCACAAAGATGGAGATGGAAGCGCAAATTGAACTGGCGCAGAAAAAATCCGAAGAGACCAGTGGTTATGACAAAAACGGCAATAAAGAAAAACCACAGTTGGATCCTGTGAAGTTTGATTTTGTTGTTTGAGTGTTGAGAAGAAACACTATCCTCCATTTAAGTCAGGAATAAATCGATCACGCCGCCGCCCGGGAATTTTACCACGATCAATTAGACTTTGTTGTGCGCACTGAAAAATGCTATCCTGCCATTCCGATCAGCCATCGCGATGGCACCTTTTGCTGCATGGGAAAGAGGGCCTGCAAAAAACCAGTGTCGATAACGAAAGAGAATCGTAAACGATGATTATTTACGAACAAATAACTTGCAGTACCTATTGAAGTGTTAAAACAGCAAGGCATTCGCTTTGTGCACGATACACCACAGAATTCTCCGGCAGGTTAATATATTGCTTTCTTAAATCCCGTTGGTTTTGTTTCGGATTATTGAGCGCCTACAAACTTTAATCGAGCAAGATCTTTTTCGGTCGCCTAATGACACTAATTAATTAAATTAACTAAACTCTCTATTCGGTAATTATTTTGCATTTTACCCCTTCTTGCTTATTTCCTTTCGGCGATTCCTTATGTAGCCGCCCAAAATGGTCGCTGGAGCCATTACTACTAAGTAGGTTATCTTATTGGCTTGACTAGCCATTTTCCAAGTTAAAAATCGTTTTGCAATGGCATCCTTTCAACTTCGTATTAAGTTCTTACCGAAAAGTATTACGACTTCTATGTTCTCTTATCAGCGCAAGGTATTTGTTAGAAGCACTAAACTCTTTGAAATCCTTATATACCCTATGTCTTTTTATGCTTTTTGGGCGTTTGTGTTTTTTTATGCCATCGAATGTAAAGCCATTCTGTTTCCTTCACTGTCAATAAAGACAGCCATAAAGCCATGCTCCTCGGAAATTTGCTTTTTCTCTTGTGTAATCTTGCCGCCTGCACTTTCTATTCTATTTAGAGTTTCTTGCAAATCAGGGTTGGCATCCAGGTACACCAAAGTTCCATCGCTGCTGGGCTTGTACCATTCGCCAAAAATAATGGCACAACCTACGTCTTTATGCGGAAAAATTCCCATTTTGAAACTGCCAAAATCATTCACAAAGAGATCGATTAAAAAAATTTCCTCGTAGAATTTTTTTGCCCTGTCGAAATCCGTCACAGGAATTTCGAACCAGTGCGTCCATGATTTATTTTGTGATTCAGACATTTTATTTCCCTTCCATAATTTTAATTATTATTGTTGCTCTGTTAAATTGTAGGATTGGTCATTCTGACTGGTAGTTTGTTTGCAATAATTTGATTTTTTTGTTGGCTTCATTTACACCTGCTTTAATATTTGAAGCTTCATAGTATTGTTTGGCTTCAGTCCATATTTGAATGGCTTCTAACCCTTTTTAATTTTCTCCAGGAGGATAGCGTATTGCCACTGGAAAGTATCGACTTTCATCCGGTTCCCCACCATAAGGCCATGGGTAGGATTTTTTTCTTAGGCAAAAGAAAATTGGAATGAGAATAAAATCAGGCAGAATAAGATAAGCGATTTATTGCAGCACAACATTTACTCCTCTTTTGCTTTTACTGAAATAATACCCCAAGCCGCTATCCTAATACGAACCTACGCTGAGAAATTCAAACCTTTTTTCACCCCAAGGCCTCTCTTGAGAGGCAATGTTCTGAGCTTGTTTGAGGTGGATTTAGGGGTGTATTTTATTTCATGAGTTAACCAGTTGAATCCCAACCAGGAACTTCTCTTTCCGGAACTTTATCCATAATATTTTTTACTTTACGTTTCAAGGATCGAATAGATTTGTTTTCTATCCTCGATTCTAATATTGAAACAGATTCCAAATGTGTCAATTGAACATTCACAAGATAATTTGCCAATTGATTTAAAGAAACTCCTTGATATTTTGCTTCACGGTCAAGCCTACGTTTTAATTCTTTCGGCATACGCAAAGTCACTACTTGTGTATTACTCATATTGCTCACTCCATAATTTGTAAAATCTTGATGGCGTTACAAGTTTATATTTAAATCCACCTAATTCACTTTTCTTAAAATCTTTTATATTACTTGTAATCAGATATTCACTATTGCTGGCAAAAGCACATTCAACAAAAATATTATCTTTTTCATCTGGCAAATTCGGACGCAGTAAGAAGTATATTTCATGTTTCTGAGAAAGCAAGGCCAGCAAATCTAAAAAATCCTCAATCTCACTAACCGTTAAATTTAATTGTGCCAAATTTTTCTTTCTTGTGAGAACATCATAATATTCAAAATACGTTTGTATCGAGATAGCCAATTTTATCTTTTCTTCCAAAACCAATCTTAATATGAAATAAGATGCACCTTTTTTACTATAGAACGCGGAGAAAATAACATTTGTATCAATAGTTACGACCATGAAATAATGATAGCATATGCAACTACATTTGTCAACTCTAAAATAGATAAAATCAATATAAATGTTCGGAAATCTTTTTGAATATTGGTATGTTTATTAGTCTGTGTATGTCTGTGGCCATATGCCTTGTGCCTTTGTGCCTTTGTGCCTTTGCAACTTTGCAACTAACGTCTCAAATCTCAAACGGCTCTGTCAGAATGGCCAGGAAAGTCTTTATGCCTTCAATGTAGTTACCGATACGCAGGTTTTCGTTTGGACTGTGTTGATTATTATCCCGATTCACAATCGGCACGGTAACAGCAGGTACGCCCAACGTCACGACAAAAGGCGATATGGGAATAGATCCGCCACTGGTACGATGCCGTACCGGTTCCTGCCCAAAAGCACGAACCATCGCTTTATTTAGCCAAATCCCGACTTCCGAATCAAAGGGCGTTTGAAAAGCGCCATAGGAAATATTAGAAACAAATGACGCAATTTTTCCGTGTTGCATACGTTCTTCTTCGGTCGGTTCCCGGTTACCGATAAGATAGTAGCCACGTGACCGGACATGCTTTTTGATGAGATCGATGAGTCGTTCCGCCTTGGTTTCGGGTACTAGCCGCACATCGATTTCTGCGGTTGCTGTGCCGGGAATGATGGTCCGGACTTTATCGCCAATCCATCCCGAAGCCATGCCCCGAATATTGAGCGAGGGATATTGCAGCGATTCCTGGTAAGTAGACGCCACCTGGTCTGTTGTGGCAATACCCAACTTCCGTTTGATATCCGTTTCATCATCCGGCACCCGGGCAAGAATTGCACGAGTCTTTTCGTCTAACTCTATGCCGTCATAAAATCCGGGTATAACCACACGACCGACATCATCTTCCATGGAACCCAGCAGTTGCGCCAGACGAATAGCCGGATTGGGTACAAAGTTGCCGTAATGCCCACTGTGTTGCGGTACCCTTGGACCAAAAACAATCAAGGTAATGGTTGCAATTCCCCGGGCACCAAATGTAAGCGTGGGCCTGTTTGTTAAATGCCGGGGCCCATCGAATATAATCAACATATCGGCGGCGAGTTTCGCTTTATGTTGTTCAACAGCTGGCGGCAGATGCGGCGAACCCTGTTCTTCCTCAAAATCCATAATGACTTTGATGTTGTACACCTGCATTAACGCCTCGCCGTCAAATGCGTCGAGAGCTGTCAAAAACGCCACAACCGGACCCTTGGCATCGGAAGCAGATCTGGCGAACACGCGCCAATCGGGATTGATTTCTCCTTTTAATTTCTGCCAGGAAATCTCCCGCCATTCCGTCCCTTGTTTCTCTTTGAGGACGGGCTTGTATGGACTCTCCTGGTACCATTTACTTGAGTCTACCGGCTGTCCATCTATCTGCAAATAAATGAGGACTGTTTTGCTATTGTCATCCACTCGGCGTTCGGCCAACAAGAGTGGTGGGCCGCCAGTTGGCAGAACAGAGATTTCGAAATTTCTCTTTTGGAACGCCGCTTCTACCCATTGCACATTTTTTTGAATATGATCGGCAAAGTGGGCATCATTGGGAATACTTAAGAATTCATGAAGCAAATCAAATGATTGGACACCGTACTTTTTAGCTAAGGCATTTAACTTTGCTTGATCCAACTTCTGTCCGAAGGAAAGACTCGATAGTACGGTCAAGAATATCAAAATGAACACTGCAGTAAGTTTGAATGATTTCATGTTCATGCTCCAAATAATAATTTCTAAAATTTCAATAAAATACCCAATTTATGTTGTTGGGGAGGTACCTATTCAGTCCTATGTAAGTAGCTGTTTTTTAACAAGTTTCCCTTCGACTTCGCTCAGGACGCAGGACGCAGCTTCCAGGATGACAACTATCGACATTTTTAATTTCAATCAACCCGTTCCGAAATGAGTTTACAAATAGACTTGAAATCCCTTGCTACTATTAAATCAACAGATTCAATTATTAGTCGCCGGAACATAAGTACCCTTAAACCAGACGTACCATGTTTCTCCATCGTCTTTGGATTGTTCGATTAATTGGATCACATTGCCTTCTGTCGTCGGAGTTAAGGTCATGCGTGATTTTTCTTTGCTGCCATCCATCAGGATATTCTCACCCTCAGTCAACCGCATGGCGCCGTCTTTAAATTCACCACGATACCAAATAATGTATCCGGATGCCGCTACCCATAGTTGTTCCCATTTGCCTGAAGCCGGTTCATACAAATTCAGGCTTGTCCCTGTTGATCCGGAACTTCCTGTCCAGTTTTCCTGAATTGCGCAACCACCCTGGATTTTTTTGATACTGTTCGTACCTACCTTCTTATTTTTCTGATTATACACATCCCATTCTCCAACCCAAAAATCTAATTGCCTGTGTTTGGCTGAACTTTCGCAGGGATTTTTGACCTTGTTTTGGCAGTATGAGATAGAGCAAAAGAAAAGCATTAAAATGATAAAAATAAGTATCATTTTATTCATAACAATTCCTCATAATTTTAAAGTGACTTTCTTATACCTTGTAACTAAACATAATCTCTAAAACGATGTCTATTCAACAATTGCTAATTCGAATCTCAACATTTCAACAAGAAAGATTCCAGCTAAACCGAGATTGTGTGAAAACGAAAAGTCTTCCTGAAAGCACATTAACAAGCATCTAATGTCATTTAGAAGGAATCTATTTAAACTTAACGTAAGATACTGTTTGTTAACAAAGATCCCGTTACGCAGGCTGTCGCAGAATAGGCAAAAAGCCTGGAATTGTCATCCTGAACGGAGCGAAGCGGAGTGAAGCGGAGTGAAGGATCTTGTTTGAAACTCGTTGTAACTCTAGTATAATCAAGTTATTAAGGGCTGTACCAACAAGATTCTTCGCTGGCGCTCAGAATGACATTTTAATGATATTGCGCATTCTGCGACAGCCTGCGT
>JADFJB010000155.1 GCA_022566355.1 candidate division KSB1 bacterium | reverse complement strand
ATACCTAATTTTCAAATTGATAATCGAATTCATTTAAG
Source organism: candidate division KSB1 bacterium (assembly GCA_022566355.1). Classification (NCBI taxonomy): domain Bacteria; kingdom Pseudomonadati; species Candidatus Zhuqueibacterota bacterium. The sequence continues at coordinate 9,038 of JADFJB010000155.1, read as the reverse complement.
TAAACGGGATCTATTTCCATAAAATTGAAAAAGCATAATTGTAAGTATAAAATAGTTGCAAAATAGATCCCTCCTGGATGACAGTGTTAAGGTTCATGTAGTCCAGGTTAATTAATTTCATTCTCATTAAAACGATGGAGGATATACCATGATAATTCGAAAAATATTTACCTTACTGATTATCTTTAGTTTTTATGCCGTTTCAGCTTGGAGCCAAAGTGTTGATGATATTATCAAAAAGCATATTGAAGCTTTAGGCGGCCTGAAAAAAATTGAAGCCATCAAAACTCTAAAGATCACAGGTACCACAACCAGAGGTGGTGGCAATTTTAGTTTTGAATCAGATTTTACCCGTTACATTAAACAGCCGAATATGGTGCGCAACGAGACTGAAATGCGCGGTAATTTAATCGTGCAAGCTTATGATGGTAAAACAGCTTGGGCTATTATTCCATTTCGGAGCGAAGACCCTGAAGAAATGACAGGACCGCAAGCCCAATCAATCATTGGCCAGGCTGAAATTGGAAGTCCGTTAGTTAATTATAAAGATAAAGGATTCAAAGTGGAGCTCCAGGGAAAAGAAGAGTTTGAAGGCACTGAAGTGTATAAACTAAAAGTTACCGGCAAAGACGGTGAAACGTTTATATCCTATTTAGATTCAGAGTATTATGTGGAAATAAAACGCGTGGCTCAAAGAGTGGGAAGAGAAGGAAATACTGTTGAAATAGAATCTTTATTCAGCGATTTCAAACCTGTAGATGGAGTAATGATGCCGCATTCGATTACCACAAAAGGTGGCGGTGGTTTTGGCGGCCGAGGTGGTGGTAGAGGAGGCAGAGGCGGTAGAGGTGGTCGTGGTGGCCGCGGAGGTCGTGGCGGTGGAAGTTCTGAAATTACAATCAAAAAATACGAAGTCAATGTAGAGTTGGATGATAAGATTTTCAAAATGCCTGGAAAGTAGGTTTAGGTATTGAACTATATGATCATAGCCTTAGCTGAATTGTAATTCCATCCAACATAATGTCATCTTAAGCGTCAGCGAAGGATCTTGAATGCTGTAAGATCAATAAAATCAATAGATTTTTCTTCCGCCTTGGCGGGATCAGAATGACATTTTTATTGATTTTTAGCTTTCTGTAACAATCTGTTTACAGGATCTTAATAACAAAAGCAATACTTTAAAACCGTTTTCATCGGTTCAAAGGAAAGGCTTATTCATTTATCATTTTGTAAAGAATTTGCAAATCTTGTGGATCTTGAGCCCTTCTAATACTTTAAAAATAATTAAGCATGAGTTCATTCTAAAAAGGTGGGATACCCATTCCATCGCTCTCATAAGTACTTTTTTCTTAGAAAAGCGACTGAATCGGTTTTTAGTGTAGACTCAAGCATTATTAAAAAATGTGTCAAAATCATTTTGTAGATTCCCATTTAACCATTCACACAACTAAAAGAAGGAGTTAAGAACATGCTGAAACGTATAGCCTTCCTATCTTTATGTATTTTCTTATCCTCTTCATTTTCACTTGGTTCTAACGAACAGGATAATGGCATCAAAATAGATTCAAACATATTTGGCGGGATGAAAGCCCGGGCCATTGGACCTGCTGTCATGAGCGGCCGTATAACCAGCATCGATGTTGTTAATAATGATAAAAATATCATTTATGTCGGTACAGCAGGCGGCGGTGTTTGGAAATCAGAAAGTGGCGGGATAACCTTTTCCCCAATCTTTGACGAACACTCTCAATCCATAGGCGATCTCAAAATCGATCAATCAAATCCCAAAACAGTTTGGGTCGGCACAGGTGAGCACAATGTCCGAAATAGCGTTTCAATTGGGACAGGCATTTATAAAACAATGGATGGTGGTAAAACCTGGAAATTTATGGGATTAGGGAATTCCGAGAGAATCAGTTCAATACAAATCGATCCACATCATTCGAATACGGTATATGTGGGTGTATTGGGACATTTGTGGAATGCGAATGAAGAGCGTGGCGTTTACAGGACAACAGATGGCGGTAAAACCTGGAAGCATATCCTTAAAGTCAATGAAAATACCGGGTGCTCTTCCTTATCGATGGATCCCCTTAATCCTAAAATACTGTATGCCGGAATGTGGGAATTCAGGCGTCAGCCCCATACATTTAATTCCGGTGGACCAGGCAGCAACCTCTATCGATCCATTGACGGCGGCGAAACCTGGGAGATATTGCGGAACGGTTTACCTGAAGGGAATTTGGGTCGGATAACTGTTACAGTGGCACCATCTCGTCCAAACGTTGTTTATGCGATTGTCGAGGCAGAAAAAACCGCTTTGTATCGCACGGATGATTTGGGACATAATTGGGAAGAAATGAATTCCTCTCAATCGGTTGCCGGTCGTCCATTCTATTTTGGTCATCTATACGTAGATCCTAAAAATCATGATAGAGTTTATAAACCGGGCCAATCGCTTTCGATCAGTGAAAATGGTGGACGAACATTCTCCAGACTAGGAGGCGGTGTTCATCCGGATCACCATGCCATTTGGGTTAATCCTGATGAGACACGTCATATCTTACTGGGAACCGATGGCGGAATTTATGAATCCCGTGACAGGGGCGGTACCTGGCTCTTTTATAAAAATTTACCGGTATCACAATTTTATCGGGTTAGTTATGATATGGATCGCCCCTACAATGTATATGGTGGATTGCAAGATAATGGCTCGTGGATGGCACCCTCAAAGGGGTTGGGTGGTATTTCAAATAGCGATTGGAAAAATATCGGTGGTGGCGATGGCTTTTATGTTTTTCCGGATCCTTCTGATAACGATATTATTTATTATGAATCACAGGGCGGTAATATTGTTAGAAGGCATCGTTCAACCAACGAAACGAAACAAATCAAGCCCTTTCCAAAAGACGGCGAGAAAAAATATCGCTTTAACTGGAATACTCCCATTGCTTTTAGTCCCACAAAACCGGGTGTGATGTATTTCGGATCGCAATATCTTTCCAGGTCAAACGATCGTGGTGAATCCTGGCAGACGATTTCCGGGGATTTGACCACAAACGATCCTGAAAAGCAAAAACAAAATAAATCTGGTGGATTGACGATTGACAACAGCATGGCGGAGAATCATTGTACCATTTACACGATAAGCGAATCACCAAAAGATCCAACTGTCATTTGGGCAGGCACCGATGATGGTAATCTTCAAGTCACTTCGAACAATGGCAAAAGCTGGTCGAATGTTGTAGGTAATATTGACAATTTACCCAAAAACACCTGGTGTTCAGATGTCCAGGCAAGTTATCACGATCGCAATACTGCTTATGCAGTGTTCGATGGCCATCGCAATGGCGATAAAAATGTGTATGTTTTTAAAACCACAGATTTAGGCAAAACATGGCAATCTATTGCTACGGAAGCGGTGGAAGGCTATGTGCTGGATTTTTGTGAAGATAATGTCAATCCGAAACTTTTATTCTTAGGCACGGAGTTTGGTTTGTTTGTGTCTGTAGATGGCGGTGAGCAATGGGTACGATTTAAAGGCAATTTACCCAAAGTTGGCATTCGGGAAATTAAAATTCATCCCCGAGAAGCTGATCTTATTTTAGCAACACATGGTCGCGGAATTTACATCCTGGATGATATTACTCCCCTGCGCCAGGTTAGCCAGGAAGTTCTCACTGCTAATGTTTCATTATTTAAATCGCGACCAACCACAATCACAACACGATCGGGCAGACAACGATTTAACGGTAGCGATCAATTTGTGGGAGAAAATCCAACTGAGGTGGCGACGATTACTTACTATCTGAAAAAAAGGCATCTTTTTGGAGATCTCAAGATCGATATTTTTAATGAAGGTGGTGAAATGATAAAATCTTTATCCGGCGGTAAGCGCAGAGGAATTAATCGCGTAGAATGGCCCATGCGATTAAAAGCGCCCAGGACGCCGCCATCGCGTTCACTAAGAGGCGGTTTTGTTTTTGGACCGGCGGTGAATCCGGGAGTTTATACGGCTCGATTAATCAAATCATCCGACACACTTGAAACCAAGATTGAAGTTTTTCACGACCCCAAGTATAGCCATTCTACAGAAGATCGTGATCTCCAGCAAAAAACCATGTGGAAATTATACGGCATGCAGGAACGGCTTGCCTACATTGCCAAAGCAGCAACAGACGTACGTGATGATGCAAGGGAACGATCGAATAGCCTAAAGAAGAATGATCGTCTGGCGAAGGATTTAACAAAATTCGCAGATGCTTTGGATGTTCTTTATAAAACACTAGTCGTTACTGTTAGAACTCGAGGCATTTCAAATGATGAGAGAATTCGTGAAAGAGTTGTTTCACTATTTGGCGCCGTGAACAGCTATGGCGGCAGACCCACACAAACACAACTCGATCGGGCCAGGAAACTAGAAAAAGAACTTGAAAATGCAGATGCATCATTCCAATCAATAATTGGTAAAGATTTGAATTCTTTGAATGAAAAGCTTAAAAAAAAGGAAATGGGAACGATCAAAATTTTATCTGAGGAAGAATTTAAAGAACAGGACCACTGATTAAACAGATTACTCTGATTGCATTGATTTAGATTTTGGATTAAAATAATTTATCTACTGAGGCATCATAAACATTTTAATTATAACGATTATCATTCCCACGGGTTGATTTTGTAGTTCTTAAATCCTACCTTATTAGCTAATTTTCAACGTTTTATTCAAAAATACTTTTACTAACTAACTATAACAACATCAAAAAAGGCATAGTTAACCTCCCTTACCCTCCTTAACAAGGAAGGGAAATTCCTCCCCTTGATAAGAAGAGGTCAGGAGGGGTAGTTGAGAATACAATAATTCTATGAATCTAAATCTAACCTCTTACGATCAGGCTTTGTTGCACGGAGAGCATGGACCCGCCGCTCAACTCGCCATGTCGATCATGACAAGAATGGTCGGGATTTATGGAGCGAACTCTTTGCTGGATATAACCGCTGCTCACATCGATAGCAGCTTATACATGGGAGATGCCACTCTTGAATTTGCCGAGCGCCTGGCGAATTCAGGAGCAAAAGTTAAAGTTCCCTCTACATTAAATGTATCCGGAGTTGACGAGCATCATTGGCAGGAATGGTCTACTCCACCCGATCATGCCCGTAAAGCCCATCGCCAGATGGTGGCTTACCAGAACATGGGTTGCATCCCGACATGGACCTGCGCGCCCTATCAAACCGAGCACAGACCCAGGTTTGGACAACAGATTGCCTGGGGTGAATCCAATGCCATTGCGTTTGCGAATACAGTCATTGGTGCTCGAACCGAGCGCTACCCGGATTTGCTCGATATTTGCGCCGCAATTACCGGTCGCGTTCCGGCTGCCGGATTACATTTAGAAGAAAATCGCGCCGGACAGTTTGTGATCAGAATTGATAAAATCCCACTAAAGTTACAGGAAGATGACAGCTTTTATCCAGTTCTCGGTCATTGGATTGGTAAAATTTCGGGTGACCAAATTCCGATTGTCGAGGGCATTAAAATCAACCCTACTGAAGATCAACTCAAATCTTTTTGCGCTGCAATGGCCTCTTCGAGTGCATTAGGTCTCTGCCATATTGTCGGTGTGACTCCGGAAGCGGCAACTTTAAAAGAAGCCTGCCAGGGAAAATTTCTCCAAAGGAGTGTCGAATTGGATATGAGCCAATTGCGCGAAGCACGAGATGAATTGACCACCACAAAAACAGATCAACTCGATATGGTCGTTCTTGGCAGTCCACATTTTTCTTTTGCAGAATTTAAAAAATTGGTTCCATTAATTACAAACAAGAGATGCCATAGTAAGGTGCAGTTTTTAGTTACAACGAGCCGAACCATGAAAGAACTGGCAGATCGGGCAAATTTCTTAACACCCCTGCAAGAATTCGGCGGTAAAATTACCGTGGATACGTGCATTATAACAACTCCCATGCTACCCCCGGCAATCAAAACACTCATGACAAATTCGGCCAAATACGCTTTTTATACACCGAGCCTGTTGAATAAACAAATTGCTTTTGGCAGCACGGAAGATTGTGTCCATTCGGCAATTTCCGGCTTCATTATAAGGGATGATTCTTTATGGGAAAAATAATTCAGGGTCATCCGGTTGTGCCAGGGGAATCGAAAGGCGAAATTCTGTTTAGCAGCGAATCTCTGAGTTTCTGGGGCGGTTATGATTCCCAAACCGGTGAAATTATCGACCGGCGCCATCCTCTTTGCGGCAGAATTGCGGCTGGGTGTATCCTTGCGATCCCAACCACACGCGGCTCCAGTACAACTACTGCCGTTTTGTTAGAAGCGATTCGGGCTGGCACTGCTCCCGGAGCTATTATTACGCGCGGTGTGGATCAATTTCTGGCCTTAGCCTCCGTTGTTGCGGAAGTCATGTATTCGAAACCAATTCCCATTATCGCTTTAGATGATGAAGATTTTGATGCGTTGGAAAATGGAAAAATGATGCATGTTAAGCAAGATGGTACAGTGGAAATTTTTGATTAAAAATGTGCTGCAATATCGATGACGTCCTTAGAAAATATTTATTGATTATGATATTTTGAAAAGACTGTTTGCAGTTAAACTGTTTTTCGTTACCTTAAAAAAATTCTTTAAAAGTCTTCCAATTAATAAGAATAGGTTGGGAAGTGTCTATATTCAGAAATATGATTTTGTGGGGCGCAGATAACCAGTGGCTGCGGAAACATGGCGCCAATTTCTTTTTTGTTCGAAAAGCAGTAAAACGCTTCATGCCAGGAGAGCAAATCGAGGATGCAATTCTTGCAGCGCAATCCATTCAAGCAAATGGACTTAAAATTATATTTACTCATTTAGGGGAGAATCTTCAGGGATTATCAGAGGCTGAAGTAGTCGCCAAACATTACATAGAAGTGCTCAAAAAAATTGAAAAGACAAACCTGCAAGCCGAGATTTCTCTTAAATTGACTCAAATAGGTTTGGATTTATCAGTTGAAAAAACTTATGGATATTTTAAAGCAATTACAGAAGAAGCTTTAGCACGTAAGAATTTTGTTTGGATTGATATGGAAAGCAGCGCTTATACGGATGTTACGTTGAAGTTCTATCATCGCGCACGTAAAGAATTTGAAAATGTTGGATTGTGCATTCAATCCTATTTGTATCGTACTGAAGATGATCTGGTCGAATTGTTGAAATTGACGCCGGCTATTCGTTTGGTGAAAGGGGCGTATAACGAACCGAAAGAAAAGGCTTATCCAGATAAAAAAGATGTCGATGAGAATTTTTATAAATTATCGGAAATGCTGCTTGAATCGTCCAAAGAAAATGGAACCCGGGCGGCATTTGCAACGCATGATTTGGATTTGCTCGCAAGAATCCAGAAGGCTGCAGAGAAATATGAAATTCCCCAGGAAAATCTGGAAATTCAAATGCTTTATGGCATCGTTACGAAGGAGCAAATTCGGTTGGCCAATGCTGGTTATCATGTTAGATCATTGATTAGTTATGGGGAATTCTGGTATCCCTGGTACATGCGTCGATTAGCAGAACGACCCGCAAATGTGTTGTTCGTCATGAAGAATATGTTTACCAGGTAATCCTTTTTACGCTCCATAAACCTCTTTATTAGCGCAATATAAATCCATGTTTATAGGGATCATCCGGGTCGAGATAAAATTCATTTTTACCGGTGATAAAAGCTGTTCCTTCCACTTCCGGAATCACTGCTGAATAAGGTCCGAACGTCGTGGTGTTTACCACCCTGCCGGTAAAACGGCTACCGATGATACTTTCGATGGTCATCGGTTGATTTATGCCGATATCCCTCCGTTCATAATGAATCGCCATCCGGGCGCTGACCCCTGTTCCGGTTGGCGAGCGGTCGACTTCACCTTCTGCAAAAATACAAACATTGCGGCTATCAACCTGCTTATTCGGTGATGCATCGATAAAAATAGTGCCATACAAGAAATTCAAATCCTTTTCATAGGGATGTTCTATCTGTCGATCTTTCATGATGGCTCGTTTAATAGCCATACCCTTTTTGATGAGCTGTTGAAAAAATTCGGGAGTGCATTGAACACCGACATCTTCGGCCTGAACAAAGGCATAGAATGCGCCACCAAAAGCGAGATCATAGGGTATGTTACCCAGGCCGGGAACATCAATTTTTGCGTCTAGTTCGACAACAAATGAAGGCACGTTATGGAAAGAGACACTCTGTACCCGCTTATTTTCTATTTTAGCAAATGCTTTTACAAGTCCGGCGGGCGTATCAATTTTGATTTTTGTTTCAGGTTCCTGCATGGGTACTAACCCGGTTTCCAGCGCCACTTTTGTGATTGCAATAATCGCATGACCACACATGGTACTATAGCCTTCGTTGTGTAGAAATAATATGCCAAAATCCGCATCCTGACTAGTGGGTGGTGTAAGTACACAGCCATACATATCCGCATGACCGCGCGGTTCCCACATGAGTGCTGTTCTTAAGGTGTCAAAATTTTCTTTGGCGAATTGCCTGCGTTCCAAGATAGTCTTACCGGCTAATTCCGGAAATCCGCCTGTGATGATGCGAAGCGGTTCTCCCCCTGTATGAGCATCGATTGTCGTAATTTTAATCCAATGATCGGGGGGATGCCAGTTTTTGATTTGGTTAAGATTTATGGATACGGAGTTCATAGTTATGATTAATCATAAAGATGCATACTTTTCGATTTGAAAATGTAAGCGGATATGATAACTTTTCCAAACAATAAAATTATTTATGGCAAGGATGGTCTTAAAGCCAGTGCCTATTTTTGAAGAATATGTACGGTACATAAACTATTCATGATCCTTAATTATTAATCCTCTACGAGGATTTGAAAACCTAGATCAACTCTATATCTACAAAAATAAAACCTCTACGAGGTTATTTATGATCGATTTATAACTTAACTCATAAGAAATGAGCTATCCACAGATTTGAGTTATCCTCGTTTAGAATGGATTCATAAGATCTCGCATAACTAAAAACATCGTAGAT
>JADFJB010000154.1 GCA_022566355.1 candidate division KSB1 bacterium | reverse complement strand
TAAATGCCATTCATTTTTATTATGGACAAAGGCACCAGCGAGAAAAACAAGCTGCAAAAAAAATAGCTGAGTTTTACAAAATACCGTTACACCATCTGGATCTCTCAAACATTTTTTCGTCTCTAAAAGGCAATGCACTTACAGATATCGACGAAGTAGAAATCCCCGAAGGCCATTACACGGATCCATCCATGCGTTTAACGGTTGTTCCTTTCCGAAACTTGATGTTTCTATCTTCAGGAGCTGCATTTGCAGCGTCGGTTGGTGCATCAACTTTGTATATGGGTGTTCATGCCGGCGATCATGCCATTTATCCAGATTGTCGGCCTGAGTTTATTCAGGCGGCGAGAAAAGTATTAAAATTAGGGCATTACGATGCAATCAGTTTAAAGACGCCATTTTTAAACGATACAAAGACAGGTATAGTTAAGGTTGGTATTCGCCTCGGCGTACCCTATGAATTGACCTGGACCTGTTACCAGGGAGAATCGTTGCCATGTGGTAAATGTGGCGCTTGTGTTGAACGCTCGGAAGCCTTTTCTGAAAATGGAGCAGTGGATCCTTTGTAAGGGAAGATCTATTTCTTTTTCTTAGTTTTACTTTGACCGCGAAGAGCTGCAGAATATGCCAATTCAGCCCATCGACACGTTTCATCAGAATTGTCCAGCGCTTCTTCCGGAACCTGGTAATATGACATTTTCATCGCCTTACCTTGTTTGACATATACAAATGGCTGCAATTTCCTTTCTTCAAATTCTTTGCGATTTATGTTATCAACTTTGAGATACAACATATCATCTGCAACCAGGCCAAACATCAGCTGGTTATGGTAAATTCCATACCCGCCAAACATCGCTCTTGCTGTTACTTGTCCGAACGGTTCCAGCCGTTCCAGTAAATAGTCAACAAATTCATTTGATTTTGGCATATATTGTTTCCTATTCCTCTCAGGTTTTTAAAACCTGAGAGGTCTTATTTAACCCTGAAGGCTCTTATTTACCCTGAAGGGTCTTATTATCCTAAATCAGTTTACCTTCATTAAATCGTTACGACCATCATTTTAACTGTCTTGGTATTTATGTAGTGGCTGTGCAAGGCCTTTTAAATTTCATTATTTCACAATGGATTAACATTTATTTATGAATGAGTAAGTTAACTGTTCTTAATTAATTAGTTTCATGAATTGCCACACGGTAATTGTAAAAAACTTGTAAATTTAAATTATTCATATAATATTTCAGAATCTCAAAAATAAATAATTTCGGTTTCAAACCGAACCACCTAAGAATGGCCTTACTATAAGAAATATAAGTAGGTTAAGTATTTCACTTTGAATAATAACAAAGCAATTTAAAGAGAGGCTGTGTGATGATGGCTTGTTGTAAATTATTTGGTTTAACCATCACGTATAAATAAAGCTAGCAATCACAGGATAAATAGATTGATTTAATCACAGACATGTATGAATGTTGGCTTCCTTTTGTATAAACGGTAGATTAAGATGAAAACACTTACATTGGTTAGACACGCAAGTTCCAATTTGAAAAATCCTGAATCGGATGATTTTACCAGAACCTTGAATAAGCGAGGGGAACAAGATGCACCAATGATGGGGAAGAGATTGGCGAAAAACGGAACTATTCCGGATCAATTGATTACAAGCCCGGCTGTAAGAGCTTATCAAACAGCAATGATTTTTGCTGAAGAAATCGGTTATGATGAGGAAAAAATAGAGAATAACTTCAATTTGTACGAGGCGGGCGTTAGCGAATTAATTGAAATAATCCGTCAAAATGATGACAAACATCATCATGTCATGATGGTCGGACACAACCCGGGATTTCACGACCTGGGTTGCCATCTAACCAATGTTAAGGTTGACAGTATGCCCCCATGTAGCGTATTCTGTATTGCATTCGATGTTGATTCATGGCAAGATGTTTCTGAAGGAAATGGTAGATTGTTATCATTTGACTATCCGGGCAAGCAATAATGAACTTGGTTATTATCCCAAAGGAATTCGTGTGATTAATGTCAAACCTGAAATTAAAGGGTTTCTTTGAAAAACCATGCTAATATTTTGAGATTATTTATATTTTGCTATATTCTAAATTCTGTTTTTGCCCATAGAAGTCTTAGCCAATTTTAGCCATCCATATGGCAAACCATGATTGTTTAACTTTAATTGACGAAACTCTGCGAAAAATATTATTTACCTAACTCAAAATTATTTGTTAGAATAATGTTTTAATAAATAAAGGAGTTTTAAATGTACATCAGCAATACCGTCCTTGTTAAAAGGGAAGGTTAATAATCGTTATCTGTAAGTGTAGAATTCGCTAAATATTTTACTTCAAATTATCCATCATAAAGTGAAATCCATCTGCTTACTTTAGCGAATTATCCCCCTTTCTACTTTTAATTTCCACAATTCAATATTTTTCATTCAAACTTTTCATTTTTTGGAAAGTACACTATTTTTATTAAGTTTATTCAAACTGGAAAGATAAATCATGAGCCAAATTGAACAAGATCAATCTTTAAAATCAGAATCATCGAGTGAATCGAATTGGAAAATATCTCAACTTTGGCAGGATGTCCGTGAATCCATAGCTGGTACCCAAAGAGATTTTACAAAGGGAAGTATTGGCAGAGCCATTCTACTGCTCTCCATTCCAATGGTACTGGAATTGATGATGGAATCGATTTTTGCCGTTGTAGATATATTTTTCGTATCAAAACTTGGTTCGGATGCTGTCGCAACAGTTGGGCTCACCGAGTCAATGATAACAATTGTTTATGCCATCGGAATCGGTCTTAGTATGGCTGCGACTGCAATTGTTGCGCGAAGGACTGGAGAGAAAGATTCCGAAGGCGCTTCAGTTGCAGCAGTTCAGGCCATAGTGGTGGGATTCCTGGTGTCAACTCCCATCATGTTTTTGGGGATTTTCTTTGCTCCAGAGTTACTTCAATTAATGGGAGCATCACAAGCAATAATCAGTTCCGGGTTTATGTACACGGCTATCATGCTTAGCACCAATGCCGTGATCATGTTGATCTTTATCAACAATGCGATCTTCCGTGGCGTAGGCGATGCGGCTGTCGCCATGCGGGCATTATGGTTGGCTAACATCATTAACATTATTCTGGATCCATGCCTGATTTTTGGCCTCGGGCCATTCCCCGAACTCGGTATAAAAGGTGCTGCGATTGCCACATCCATTGGACGTGGAATCGGGGTGGTGTACCAAATTTATACCCTACTGCGTAAATCGGGCAGAATTCATATTGCCAGGAAACATATGAAAATCCAAATTGATGTGATGAAACGATTGCTACGACTATCTTTAGGCGGCATTGGACAATTCATCATCGCAACCTCTAGTTGGATTGGATTAGTGCGCATCATGGCTGTTTTTGGCAGCGAGGCCTTGGCAGGATACACAATAGCTGTTCGCATCATTATTTTTTCCATATTGCCCTCTTGGGGTATGAGTAATGCAGCTGCAACATTGGTTGGTCAGAACTTAGGCGCAAAGAAACCAGACCGGGCAGAAAAATCGGTATGGATATCAGCATTTATAAACATGGTTTTCCTGGGTTTAATTGCGATCGTTTTTATCACATTTCCTGAATTCTTAGTGCGTATCTTTACGGATGAAGAGCGAGTTATCGCAATTGGTTCGGAATGTTTACGAGTGATTAGTTATGGTTATCTGTTCTATGGCTATGGCATGATTATGATTCAGGCATTTAACGGGGCTGGTGATACAGCAACTCCGACAAAAATAAATTTTTTCTGCTTCTGGCTGTTTGAAATTCCAGTGGCTTATGCCCTTGCATTGGAATTTGGGTTTGGCGAATTGGGAGTATTTATTGCGATAGTTGTAGCAGAGTCGTTGCTGGGTATAGCTGGAATTATCCTTTTTCGAAGAGGTAAATGGAAGGAGAGAAAAGTTTAGAAATTTCAAATAAATCTGAATTTTCAAAATATCAAATATTCGTAACTTTTCAACCATAGGCTGCTGGCCCTTAGCTTACTTTGATGAGATTATTGATCGTTTTTTGTTCTTTGTTTAACTCATCCATAATCACTTTTATATCTTCTGTTGGGATTAAATGCCAATAGCCGAACAGTTAAAAAAAAGCATTAAAAAATAATATGAATTTAGAGCCTTTGAGACTTAGAGGCTGAATAGTTACCAAATATCAATATAAATGAAGGAAACAATAATATTTTAAGATTTAAGAAGATTTTATTTGCCAATTTGAAAAATTCTGTTTTATTAATCTTTACTTTATTTTGGAATAAATGAAACTTCAACCATTGTTGAGTTCGTATAAGTTTTATTTGTATTTTCGATTGATTGATAAACGAGAATTCACTTAGAACCGGAAAAAAATATTTTAACCACAAAAGACCCAAAAGTAGACACAAAAATTCATTAAGGTACTTACTTTTTCTCTTTGATCTTAGTGCATAATATGTATATTCTTAGTGATCTTTGTGATATATGGAGTAACGCATGAGAAAAATATTAAAAATTAGTTTGATATTAGTATTCATTCTTAATCATTCAGTTTTGTTGTCTCAACCAACTCGGATCATGAATTCGGCCGAGCTGGAATTGGCATTGAGAAAGCTGAATGTCTTAGGCAGTGTCCTGATGGTAGCTGCTCATCCTGATGACGAAAATACAGCTCTACTCTCATATTTATCCAGTGGTCGGCTGGTTAGAACTGCTTATTTATCTACGACTCGCGGAGGTGGCGGCCAGAATCTGATTGGAACAGAAAAGGGTGCTTTGATGAGTGTAATCCGAACCCAGGAATTGGTTGCTGCCCGAAAATTGGATGGAGCCGAGCAATTTTTTACTCGTGCTATTGATTTTGGATATTCGAAATCTTCCGAAGAAGCCATCCGAATTTGGGGAAGAGATGAAGTGGTTTCGGATATGGTTTGGATCATTCGTTCATTTCGCCCGGATGTGATCATTACGCGATTTACGGCCGAAATGGGTGGTCATGGTCATCACCGCGCATCTGCAATTTTAGCTCAAGAAGCATTTCATGCTGCTAACGATCCCAATCAATATTCGGAACAATTAAAATTAGTCTCTCCTTGGCAACCCAAGAGAATTATATGGAATGCCTGGCGCAGGAATAGAACTGGTTCCGATACAAATACTTCTGATTTAATCAGCGTTGATGTAGGTGAGTATAATGCATTCCTGGGAAAATCCTACACCGAGATCGCTGCCGAAAGCAGGAGTATGCATAAAAGCCAGGGATTCGGATCGAGAGGTCGCAGGGGGCAATCTATAAATAGTTTTCAGCATACCGCAGGCACGCCAGCTGAAAATGATCTTTTTGATGGTGTGGATCTGACATGGAATAGAGTAGAAGGCGGAAAAGAGATCGGGACTATGATCACAGAAGCAATTGCATCTTTTCAACACGATGATCCTACAGCTACTATTCCTTCTCTCGTCAAAGTTTATAAAAAAATATTAACACTACCGCAAAGTTATTGGGTAAATCAGAAACAAAAAGAGCTCAAAGAGATTATCCGTTCCAGTCTTGGTCTTTGGACAGAGGCTATAGCCGAGAAATATTCTTACACACCAGGGAGTGAAGCAAATCTTACAGTTAATGTCATCAATCGCTCTCATTACCCAGTACTTTTAGAAAAAATTACCACTCCATATCAAACAGAAGAATTAGTCAATAGTCAAAACTTAAGTTATAACCAACCATTCCAACAGAAGTTGTCAGTAACGATTCCTGAAGATTTCGAATTGACTCACCCATACTGGTTGCGTTCTAAATCAAGTTTGGGATTATTTAATGTGAAAGATCAGAAATTAATTGGTCAGCCGGAAAATTTACCTGCTATGGAAGTCCAATTTGTAGTTCAAATTGATGGTCAAAGTTTTATCTTTGAAAGTCCTGTTTTATATAGATGGACGGATCGGGTGAATGGAGAACAGTACAGAACTTTGGAGATAATCCCTGAAGTCGCTCTGATTTTGGAGGAAAACCTTTATGTATTTGGGAATGATGACTCCAGGAAAATTGGACTGCGAGTCAAAGCTGGCAAAGATGCTGTCTCTGGTCAACTCCAATTACAAACTCCAAGCGGTTGGCGCGTTGAGCCATCTTCACAATCCTTTTCCTTAGAGAAAAAAGATGATGAGCGTTTGTTTTATTTTACTCTGCGGCCACCGGAAATATCTTCTTCCGGAATTCTAACAGCTGAAGCGACAGTTGATGGAAAAAGGCTTTCAAATGGATTTTTACGAATTCAATATCCTCATATTTCAATTCAAACACTATTTCCACCTGCGGAAGCCAAACTAGTTCGTTTGGATTTGGCAAAAAGGGAGGAACACATCGCTTACATTATGGGGTCTGGTGATGAGGTGCCAAAATATCTTGAGCAACTAGGGTACCATGTAGATCTGCTTTCTGATGACGATTTGGAAAATGCTGATCTCAAGCGATATGATACAATCATCGCGGGAGTGCGAGTATTTAATACTCGGACGCGATTGAAACAGCATTACTCAAGAGTGCTTGATTTTGTTTACAAAGGCGGTGTTCTCATTATTCAATATAATACATCTCGTGGATTGGTTGTTGATAATTTGGGACCATTCCCTTTTCAAATTTCCCGTGATCGTGTATCAGTTGAAAATGCCCCGATAAAATTTGAAATTCCCGACCATCCTCTATTGAATACACCTAATAAAATTACTCAATCGGATTTCGATGGCTGGGTTCAGGAACGCGGGCTCTACTTTGCGAATCAATGGGACTCCAATTTCCAGGCGCCAATTTCCAGCCATGATCCGGGTGAAGGTGATAAGTTGGGAGGCATTATTTATACTGAATATGGCAGCGGAATATTTATTTATACAGGGTTGTCTTTTTTCCGGGAGCTGCCGGCTGGTGTACCTGGTGCTTACCGGCTTTTTGTTAATATGATTTCTGCAGGCAAGGAAAATGGCCGTGGAACCCACTAATAATTTGGACGTCGAAGAACGTCCCCCCATATTCTCAAGCTGGAATAAGTGGTATATTTTAGTCCTTTTGAATCATGTCATATTAATTATCTTATTTACTCTTTTTATGAAATTCTTCGATTAGCTTTTTATTATAGACTGAACTTAAATATTTCCAAACTAAATAAGATATAAATTTGCACTCACTAGACTGGTTTGTTTTAATATCATCCCTGCTTTTCATTGTTCTTTACGGCGTCTGGAAAGGGCGGGGTAGTAAAAATATAGAGGACTACCTACTCGCAAACAGGCGCATGCGCTGGCCTACAATTGCACTATCCATCATGGCAACGCAAGCTAGCGCGATCACGTTCCTTTCAACTCCCGGACAGGCCTATGTAGACGGTATGCGCTTTGTCCAATTCTATTTCGGCCTTCCCATTGCAATGATCATTATTTCCATTACAGCAGTTCCAATTTATCACAAACTAAAAGTTTTCACTGCTTATGAGTATTTAGAAAATCGTTTTGACCTGAAAACACGTGGTTTGGCAGCGCTACTCTTTCTCATCCAAAGAGGATTGGCGGCTGGGCTTACCATTTACGCTCCGGCCATTATCCTTTCCACTATATTGGGTTGGAATACACAAATCACCACTTTTATAATCGGTGTTTTGGTGATTGTTTATACAACCTTAGGAGGCACTAAGGCTGTCAACTGGACCCATTTCCACCAAATGTTTATAGCTATGTTTGGTATGTTTGCTGCTTTTTTTATGATCTTATATCTCCTCCCTGATGATATTTCAATAATGGATGCAGGATTTGTGGCAGGTAAAATGGGGAAGTTTAATACAATCGATTTTACGTTTGATTTGAATAATCGGTATACGATTTGGTCGGGAATTATTGCCGGACTTTTTCTGCACCTCTCCTATTTTGGCACAGATCAATCACAGGTACAGAGATACCTGACTGGTTCCTCGATCACTGAAAGTCGCTTTGGTTTGATCTTTAATGGGTTGGCTAAAGTCCCGATGCAGTTTTTCATTCTTCTTATTGGCGCTATGTTGTTTGTGTTTTATCAATTTGAAAAGCCTCCCTTATTTTTTAATTCTGTGGAAATAAATAAAATTCAAAACACAGCCTACGCTTCAGATTACCAGGAATTGGAAGTTGAATACGAAAAAGCTCATGAATATAAGAAAACGAGAATAAGAGAGTTAATCAGTGCGATGGATGACAGCGACCAAGAGGCAATTGACCAGGCGCAAAACAATCTCAATCTGGCAGAAGGGAAAACAAAAGAAATCCGGGAATCGGCTATTTCTCTCATGCAGCAGAATGATCCGGAAATGAATCCTAATGACACGAATTATATTTTTCTGACATTTGTAACTACTTTTTTGCCTGTCGGATTGGTGGGATTGGTGATCGCAGCAATATTTGCCGCATCCATGTCATCGACTTCGGCAGAGCTAAATTCTTTGGCTTCCACAACAGTTGTTGATATTTATCGCCGCATGATCTACAAGAAGGGTAATGATAAGCATTATGTGATCGCCTCTAAAGTCTTTACCGCAATATGGGGTGTTTATGCCATCTTGCTTGCGGAATATGCCAGCCGGCTTGGCTCACTTATTGAGGCCGTTAATATCTTGGGATCTCTTTTTTATGGAACCATATTGGGGATATTCGCAGTTGCGTTTTATTTTAAGAAAATTCAGGGAACAGCTACATTTTATGCTGCAATAGTTGCTGAAACTCTAGTGTTTGTTTTTCATATTTTCGAGATAACATCTTTTCTCTGGTATAATGTCGTTGGCTGTTTAGGGGTGATTATTCTAGCTCATACCATAAATTGGCTGACACCACCTCAACCAGCCGTTAAATAGTGTTTGACCTAAAACTCAACAACTAGTGTCATTCCGGTAATCTTCCCTGCCAAAAACATGCAGGGACAAGCTTGAGCCGGAATCTAATCATTCCAAGCATGTAGATTCCCGCTAAAAGCATGCGGGAATGACAGAATGGGTGCTTTTCGTTCAGACACTAAAATAATATTTTTTTGGCAAATGGTCTTATCTCCTATAAGCTTTCTCCCCATTGAGAGATCATTTCTTCAAGCTGAGTAATATTCTGTTGA
>JADFJB010000153.1 GCA_022566355.1 candidate division KSB1 bacterium | reverse complement strand
TTCATCATCGCGTATGTATCTTTTCGCAAAAATTACATGATCACTCACACCAAGTTTTTCAGCCTTTTCTTCATAGAGCTTTCGGGTTTCAAAATCTTCCTGGACCCAATCCCTAACATATCCTGAAAAAAAGACATAGGCATCTGGTACTTTCTTAAGCACTTCAGGCAAGGCCTCAACGATTAACTCTTTTCTTTTTAACTTGCCGAAAAATCCAAAAGAAAGAATAATTCTACTATTTTCCGGTAATTCAAACTTCCTCATCGCTTCTATTTTATTTGCCTGTTCTAAAATTTCTGTACCATGTGGAATCACATGGATGAGCTTTTCATTCACATTTTGTCTGACTAGCTCTTCCTTCATAGACACCTGATGAACAATAATCGCATCAACAAGCTGGCTCATTCCGAAGTTATATTCCTCAATACTCATTGCTTCCATATTCCAGTCATTAGTTTCGTTTGTGTGTACAGTATGAAGGGTTAATACAATCCTAGTCTTCTTTTTTAGCTCTTGCAGCAAGTTCAAGAATCGTTTATCAGGATTGAAAACAGCGAATTCATGTTGAATATGAACAAAATCAGAACAAAACTTCGCCGCAGCTTCATTTATTTTTTGCACATAGTCCTCTTTCCTATCAAAGCAAGGCGATGTTTCAAACAATTTGTCTTTGATTTTTTTTGCGCCATTTTCTGCTATAATTGAGATTCTTAATTCTTTATTAATCCTCTGCATAGCTTGGGATAGGTAATTTGTATAAGTGCCTATTCCACATCTTGTTGGTGGGTAGGATGAGATATAGCTTATGTTCAATATTAACAATCCTTTATATCAGTTTGAATATCAATACGAATTAATACGAATTCTATTGTATGCGCTTCCGATTTAATACGGACTACTGCAAGTCTTTTCTCGGTTCCTCGTTTTTGGATTTCAATTGGCCCTGTTTTTTATGAGCCTAACTTAGTCATATATGGTAAATGCTTTCTTATTTTCCATCATATCACCTTATAGCATGGAAATTATTCTATGTGTTGAGTTGATATAAGTTAAAAAATGAAAAACCATGCTTGTATTTCCATGTTTTGCTTCATATATTTTGTAATGATATAATATACCGATATGAAACATGAAAAACAAACAACAATTTCGCCCTGATTTTTAAATTAAAAGTTCAAGGTTGCACCATGAATAATTAAATCTCCCTGGACAGGCTCAAACATATACGATTATCTTCTAATTACTATTATCTCGAATATTTTTTCCATTTACCCATAATTCATATTCACTTAAATCTATATCATCATTCCATGATACACCATAACCACCACTATCAACCTTCACTGAACGAAAAAAAGCTTTATTCAGAAGAGGTTTAAATTCAGGGCGATGTAGAATTTGTTGACAATCATATTCTTTTTCCAAATCATTATCAAACTTAACTATAAGATGAAAATTATCTTTTGCTCGGACATGTTTTATCTTGGGGATTTTAGTCATCTTTATTACTCCAATCCAGGGAGTTTCTTAAAATTTTGTTCGTTCCAAATCTTCAATAAATCACTTTTATAAAGCGATGCCTCACTCTTTTACTTACCGTTGTGCACGCATTGGCAAGTCACTCTCAATTATTTCGAGAGTTTCAATATTAAAAACACCATTATATTCACCATAAATCGCATGAAAGTGTGGATTACCATGTTCACTTTGACTGAAATACGTCTTAATAACTATTCCATAAAATCTTGCAATTACTGGCATATACGAATCCAATCAATTGTTAAATCTAAAATAATTTGGCCCTGCTGATATTTCCTAATATGATCATACATTTTGTGATGATGAAATATAGCGTTATGATGCACAAAAAACTAACAAAAATTTCGCCCTGGATTTTAAATTTTTATAGAATCAACTTTGTCTTTTTATGCATTATTTTTCTCTCTGCAATATCTGTTTCCATAAGACGGTGAATGCCAACAATCCCAGGACCAGTCCAGCCGCTTCTCCAATTACCAAGGGCCAAAAACCTTGACCAATATCACCGATAAAGCCAATTACCGTCCACGGAATGTAAACCAACGCAAGTACGATTAACGCCCAGGGTCGCACTGGCCTCAGACCGAAATACGCGGTTGCAATACCTGCAACGCCTAATATTAGGAAAACAGGCCCTTGCCAATTGTAGCTGGCGGGGATCACTTTCGCCAAATTCATGCTGGTTACTATTAGCCCGCTAACGAAAAATACTATGCCGATAGCGACTAGAATTCACCTTGCTGCGATGACGGATAGAAACATATCTTTGTTCTTACGCATCAACACTGTTGATGCACTCCATAAGTTAGTAAATTTTGCATTCAATCTTTCATTCCTCCTCATCTTCAATCAATTTAAAATCAATCATCTTTTGTTCGGGAACTACTTTAACGACCTGAATTTTTACCCGATCCCCCAAGCGATATGTTTTCCCGGTTTTTTGGCCAATCAAACGATAATTCGGTTCATCATGAATATAGTAATCACCGGCCAAATCTTTAATATGCACCAGCCCTTCTACTAAGTAGTCAACGATCTCCACAAAAATTCCAAAAGGAACGATGCCGGAAATGATGCCATCATAGCTCTCACCCATTTTATTAACCATGAATTTTGCTTGCATGATCTTTATAGATTCACGTTCGGCTTCCAAGGCATTAATTTCCTGTTCGTTCGAAATTCGACAAACTTCGGGAAGCTTGCTTTTTATCTTGGCAATTCTTTTTTCAGAAGGAAATTCGGCATATTCCTTAAGAAGGCGGTGAACAACCAGGTCCGGATAACGGCGAATGGGTGACGTGAAATGGGTGTAATGTTTAAATGCAAGCCCAAAATGTCCTACATTTTTTGTATCGTATTTAGCTTTCATCAGCGAACGCAACATAACATGATTAATAATATCTTCTTCCGGTAAACCACGTACCGAATGAATCACTTCTTGCAGCTGTTTGGGTGATATTCGCTTTCTTCGTTGGAAATTAATACCGAGACTACGCACTAAATTTTCGAAATTTGTTATTTTTTTCGCATCCGGTTTTTCATGAATCCGGTAAATGAACGGCAATAATTTAGACAATTGCCGCTGCTGTGTTAAGGTCATGGCTATGTGCTCACTGATGGTTTTGTTGGCCAACAACATAAATTCTTCAATCAAATGATGGCTATCCAATCTCTCGCTTCGACGAATGTCAATCGGTTCTCCCAGGTCATTCAATTCAATTTTTGCTTCCGGTAAATCGAAATCCAGACTCCCCGCTTTCAACCGTTTGCTGAATAGTTTCTGGCTAAGATCACGCAATTGTCGTAACTCATCAAAATAATCTCCCTGGCCGTCATCGATAATTTTCTGCACCTCTTCGTAATTAAACCGGCGGTTGCTATTAATAACGGATGGTTGAATTTTATAATCCAACCTGCGGCCATCCGGAGTAATTTTCATCATTACACTAAAAGTCAGGCGGTCTTCGTTTGCCCTTAAACTACAAATTTCGTTGGAAATTTTTTCGGGCAACATGGGAATCACACGATCGACCATATAAACACTCGTTGCCCTGCTCAAAGCTTCCTTATCAAGACTTGTACCATCTTGAATATAATGGCTTACGTCGGCGATATGGACGCCCAACATCAAATTGCCATCATCCAAAGTTTCCAGAGAGACAGCATCATCAAAATCCTTTGCATCTTTCGGATCGATTGTAAAACAAACTCTCTTTCTGAAATCCAACCTGCCTTGCAGATCCGAAGGAGTAATTTTTCCGGTTAATCTTTCACATTCAGCTTCTACTTTTTTAGGAAATTTAAATGGCAGGTTGAATTTAAATGCAACTGAGGTAACATCAACACCGGGGTCCTTGGAGAAACCCAGCACCTCTTCAATTCGTCCTGTGGGATTTAAACTGCTATCTTCCCAATAATCCAGGGTCACAGCTACTTTCTGTCCTGGTTGGGCATTCTTCGCAAAACTGTCGTGTATAATGATGTCCCAAGGAATTTTTCGATCATCTGGAGCTACAAAATTAAAGTATTTACCATGCTTATACGTTCCGACAATATATTTCCTTTTTCTTTCAATGATGTGATCAATTTTTCCTTCTGGAAGTTTGCCATCTCGTGATTTTGCATATAAATGAACGGCAACCGTATCTCCATCAATGGCGGTTGTCATGTTGCGTTGACTCACAAATATTTCTCTGTCTTCCAGTTGCACAAAACCATAGCCCTGGGTTTTCACACTCAATTTCCCAACGACCAACTGCGGCTTTTCTCGATATTGGTAAGCGTTTGTCCCGGTTTTCGTAATGACATCATTTCGGGATAAATCTCGTAAGAAATTCCGAAAATCCACATAATCATCACTCGAAACTTTAAGCGTACGAGCGATCGTTTTACTTTTAAATTTTGTCGATGGCTGAGATGATAATATCTCAACAATTTGTTTTTTGAATTGAATTTTTGATGATTTGGTTAAACTCATTTGGAATTAGATTATTTTGATTTGATTGTTCAAATGTGAAATTGATAAAAGTCTAATTGGATGATTCTTCAAAAGCCTTGAAATAAGGAATTGATAATTTTTCAAAGGCTATAGTGATGGGATGCAAAGCTGATAAAAGGTCAACGCTTTTCATCTTGTCTTTTCTCAAGATGATTTTTTAGTCGATTAGCTACGTCATCTCCATAATGGTACTTTACGAAGAGAAGGTCAACTTCGTTCTCTGATAACCCGGGATTAGCCCTTGCAATTGCCCGCCTTGATAATTGCATGGCCATGTTTGAAAGCTCCCGAACCTGGGAGAATTTCTCTGCAACCGTTACTTTTCGAGTAAGATCAATTAAAATTCTTTCAACTTCCGGATGTGTATCTGAAGATTGCGTTCTCATGCAAGTTCAACCTTTAACAATAACAAAATCTTCCTCATTTACTTTCACAGATGGAAATTCTCTAAGCTTATTCAGAAAAATCTCGATAATTTCCTTTAATCGCTCTTCCGTTTTTGCTTCCATTCGTAGAACTAGAGCCGGCTGGGTATTTGATGCACGAACCAGACCCCAGCCATCGCCAAATAAAGCACGCACTCCATCCACGTCAATCACTTCATACCTCGACTTAAAATAGTGTACAAGATCGTCTACGATCTTGAATTTCTCCTCATCAGAGCATTCCACACGAACTTCCGGGGTTGAATAAAATGCTGGGATTTCATCGACAATTTCTGCAATAGTTTTGTCGGATTCACACAGAATACGAATCATCAATGCGGAGGCATAAATGGCATCATCAAATCCATAATAATTTTCACCAAAGAAAATATGACCGGACATTTCTCCAGCCAACAATGAATTTTCCTCTTTCATTTTACTTTTCAGAATGGCATGACCGGTCTTCCACATTAAGGGGATACCGCCATATTTTTTGATTTCATCCACAAGGCTTTGAGAGCATTTCACGTCGAATATTATCTTTTCCCCTGGGTGTCTTGATAGTAAATCCCGGGCCATTATTGCGAGCAAACGGTCTGCAAAAATTGGCCGGCCTAAATTATCAATGACTCCCAATCGGTCCGAATCGCCATCATAACCGATACCAATATCTGCTCCGCTTTCAATAACCTTTGCACGTAATGCCTTGGTATATTTGAGCACCGTTGGATCCGGTAAGTGGTTTGGAAAATTCCCATCAGGTTCACAAAAAATACAATCAACATCCATCCCTTTATTAATAAAGAAAGAGCTTGCCAGAGGACCTGCGGTCCCATTGCCTGGATCCATAATCATTTTAAGTTTCTTTGAGAAATTGAATTTTTCATTAAGCATACTTACATAAGCGGGAACTGCATTTTCAGATCTTATGTTAGAGTCTCCATTTTCAAAATCATTGGTTTGGATGAACTGTTTAAGTACCTGAATTTCTTGTCCAAAGACCGATCCGCTTTTCATATTCATTTTGAAGCCATTATATTCTATGGGATTGTGGCTGCCGGTTATCATCATACCACCATCAGTATCGTAATGAAACACCGAAAAATACAGCACCGGGGTCGGAACAGTGCCAACGTCAACAATATTAACTCCGGTTGTTTGAATCCCTTCAATAACTGCAGCTTTTAATCGCGGTGATGTCAAACGCACATCACAACCGACAGAGACTGATTTGGCTTCTTTGCGCTTCACATAGGTTCCATAGGCTTTTCCGATTGCATTTGCTACTTCGTCAGTTAGATCCGTATCTGCGATTCCACGTATATCGTATTCTCGAAAAATAGCTTGGTTCATTCATTACTCCATATTCTTTCTTAACCTGAACATACCTATTCAGCCACAAGACTCAAAGGCTCCAAGTTCATATTATAAATCTTTTAATGCCTTTTTTGTAACTGTTCTGCTATTAGCATTTGGCTGTTAGCAATTGGCATTTAATCCCAACAAAAGTTGTAAAAGTGATTATGGATCAATTAAATATAAAACAAAAAATGATAAACAATCTCATCAGTCTCCTAAAGGCCAACAGCTAAAAGCTAATGGCTGAATAGTTACACCTTGATCAAATTAAAACTTTGCTAATACAACCCGCTCAATACCGGCAATATCTTTGCGAATCTGAACAGACTTAAACCGGTTTTTTTTAAAAATGGCTTCTACTGTTTCAGATTGTCCTGCGGCAATTTCAACAAACACTTCACCATTATCCTTTAATAGATGAGGCGCCAATTCACATATCCGATGGGAAAATGTATTAACTTTATCCTGTCCTACTAAAGCAATTCTGGGTTCATACTCTCTAACTTCGGGCTCTAGTTGCATGAATTCTTGTTCCTGGATATATGGCGGATTAGCGACAATAATATCAAAGCGATCATTCATTATTATCTCGAAGCGCCTATCCAAAACATCGCAATGAATAAAACTTATACAATCATCGACTTTGTTAAGGTTTGCATTCTCTTGAGCTGATTCTAATGCCTCTTGGGATATATCAACCGCTGTAATTTGTGGTTCATTTAAGTAATAAGCGAGGCTAACTGCTATATTACCTGAACCCGTGCCCAAATCTAATATTTTTAAATTTTGTCTTCCATTAAATCGGTCAAGTACCCATTCGACCAAAGTTTCGGTGTCTTGACGCGGAATTAATATTGACGGATTTACCTTAAAAGTTAATGACATAAACTCTGTTTGCCCAAGGACATATTGCAAAGGTTCGCGAGAAGCCCTTCTACGAATATAATCGCGGTATTCCTGCAATTCCTGGGAAGAGATTGGTCTATCATAATTCACATATAAGTCGACTCGCTGAATTCCTAAAACTTTACAAAGTAATAGTTCTGCATTTAAACGTGGGTTATCAATTGATTTTTTTTGAAGAAATTCTGTGGTTGTTTGAAGAAGTTCAACAATTCGCCAGAGTTTGGGAGAGGTTTTCGTTTGCATAATATCCTATTCTGACTAAGGAATGGCTTACTCTCGCCTAGATTGAGTCTTTTTAAATATTAGAATGAGCCTCTCTAACATCTGGGACATCTGTTCCATAGAATCTTTTTTTGAGTTCAGCAGCAATGGGTTGTCTTTCAGCAGGAGTCAACTGTATTTGTTGGTTAATATCCCATTTTTCTGCTTCTTTATGGCTCTTAGCTTTGTTGACTATTTTCTTCATAATTTTGAGACTTTCGAGAAATATTCTTTGTTTGTGGAAAACTTAAAATTATAACAGAAAATAGACTTAATCAATACTATAGAATAACAACCCCTTGAATACTAAAATCAACTAGCTTGCTTAAGTTGCTCCGTCTGATACGCAATCTGCATTTCTTCGATTAATGCATCAAGATCACCATCAAGAATCATTTCCAATTTATATAGGGTTAGGTTTATCCTGTGGTCCGTGACCCGGTTTTGAGGATAATTAAATGTTCTGATTTTTACACTTCGGTCACCGGTACTTACCATTGCCCGGCGTGCAGCTACTCTTTTCGCCATTTCTTCTTCTTGCTTTTTGGCAAGCAAGCGAGCACGTAAGATTTTCATCGCTTTCGTTCTATTTTTGTGCTGGGATTTTTCATCCTGGCAAGATACTACGATATTTGTTGGGATGTGTGTAATCCGCACGGCTGATTCTACCTTATTTACGCTCTGCCCTCCAGGGCCTGAAGCACGAAACAGATCGATACGAATTTCCTTTGGATCGATTGCGACATCCACTTCCTCTGCTTCCGGCAAGACCGCCACCGAAGCGGCAGATGTATGGATCCGACCGCCGGATTCAGTGGTTGGAATACGTTGAACCCGATGAACTCCACCCTCAAATTTAAGCATGCTATAAACATCTGTGCCATTGATACTAAAAACAATTTCTTTGAATCCGCCTATCCCTTGTGGGTTCGAATTGAGAATTTCGATTTTCCAACCTTTCCTTTCACAATATCGGGAATACATTCGAAACAGATCGCCAGCAAATAAACCCGCTTCATCACCACCGGTCCCTGCACGGATTTCCATGATAATATTTTTATTATCCTGTGGATCTTTAGGAATCAGCATTACTTTAAGTTTTTCTTCGATTTCGTCTAGCGAAGATTTTAACTCCTCTAATTCAACTTCGGCCATTTCCCGTAACTCAATCTCAATATCTTCTTTTAGCAACTCTTCATCATCTTTGATATTTTTTAATATAGATTTGTACTCGCGTATTGTTTTAACCAGTGGTTCCAGTTCACTTTGTTCCTTTGACAGCTTGGTATAATTCTCAATGTCTGACATGATTCCCGGATCACTCAGCTCTGAATTTATATTCTCAAAACGAGTTTCGATTTCAATAAGTTTTTCTAACATCAAATTTTCTCAGTAATGTAAAAATTAAGAATTATATCAGCATCTACATGGACAAAAAAAAACGGAATATTCAAAATAATTGAATGATTCCGTCACTGCCAGATTTTGGGAATAATTTAAGCAGTACTTTCCACTTTTTTATATTTGCGCATGAACTTTTCAACCCGTCCGGCAGAATCAACCAATTTTTGCTTACCGGTAAAAAAGGGATGACAATTAGAACAAATATCCAGGTGAAGATTATCAACAGTTGAACGTGTCTGGAAAGTATTTCCACAAGCACACGTAACAGTTGTTAATTCATATTTTGGATGAATACCTTTTTTCAATTTAATCTCCTGCTTTTCTAAATTCAAATTAGCCGTAAATTTATCGAAAAATAGACTCAATTGCAACAAATTATGAGATTGAGTTTAAGATAATCGTTTATGAGATATCATCTGAGACTTCTGAAATAACTTATAATATTGTCATTTCGAGGAGTTTACGACGAGAAATCTTTTAATCTAAACAAAAATAAA
>JADFJB010000152.1 GCA_022566355.1 candidate division KSB1 bacterium | reverse complement strand
TTTTATTTGTCAGTATAAATAAATATATTAATCTTAAAGTCAAGAAGTTTTTGAAACAGTTTTCCAAATAAATCCCACAAAAAGTAAAAAGTGAAAAGTGAAAAAGAAAAAGAAAAGGAGATATGAGGAAAAAGGGAAAAGGAAAAGTAGTTGTGAGAAGTTTGTGGAGTTTATGCTTTAATACAAATAGATGTTTAAAAAATAAATAAGCAACGTATGTACAAAATTACGACTATCAGAAATTTGACTGAACACTTTTTTATTTCACCCCTATGGTCCGATCACGACAATAACCTTCCCTGGTCCATGAACACCAAGAGTCAATGACAGCTCGATGTCTGCCGTTCTGCTAGGACCGGTTATGATATCAATGCAGGAAGCCTGGCTTACCTCTTTTCCTTTCTTATCGAAAAAATCACTCATCGTGAAATAAATGTCACTCTGGCGGATTAGGGCTATATGCTCAAAAGGCAACAGAGAGGCCGTACGCGGTTTCCCTTCTCCTGAAAGAAGCACAAGAGAGCCGGTTTCGGCAATTGCCGCATCGCAGCCTGTCAGCCCAATATCTGCACTTGCTTGTATTATTTTATCATCCCTTTCGAAATAAACATTCCGGCTTTGCAGAACAGTTCCGGCATCATAAGGTAAATTGTCTAAGTTCCAGCTAAGGACGGATTTGTCTTGCAAAAGGTTTCGCAGCCGCTTGCATACAGCTTTCTGATTCTTTTCTACATAAGTCTCCACACCGAGCAAATCAAATTCCTTTTGTAAACTATTCAGGAGATCTGATTCTGGTTGGTGGTGAGATTTTAAACCATCAGTCGATTCCGGCATTATTTCCGGTAGTCGGGCCAAGACTTGAGATTCTCGAACACGCGTAAGAATAACCTCTTTGGATTTTGAAAGTTTATTTTCCATCTTTAGCAATCTTCTCTTGCCACATCCTTTGAAATGATTTTTTTGCCGGTGTCTTGAAATCACGAACTTTAGTCCATCGGTCAAGTAAAGGAATATTATTTGTTAGCCAACTTTTTGAGCCAAGAAATCTCAGTAACCTGCTTCCAAATGCAGTAAATCCTTTATATACTTTTGGGATACCAGCAATCACAGCAAAGCATTTTATCGCCATTCTTAAGCTTATTGAAGCTTTGACCTTTGGCGGCGTGACTTGACGCAATTTCAACAGCATTTTGGGAATATCAATTCGTATTGGACATACTTCTTTACATGCGCCACAAAGTGTACTGGCTGCAGGTAGTTCATGCCATTGTGCCAATCCCCTGAGTCCTGGTGTGATGATAGATCCAATTGGACCGGCGTAAGTATCGCCATAAGCATGGCCGCCAATGTTTTTATAGATCGGACAGACATTCAGACAAGCGCCACATCGAATACATGCGAGACTCTCAGCTAAGTCTCCACCAAGCATTCCACTGCGGCCATTATCTACAAGCACAACATGAACTTCTTCCGGTCCGGTTTCAGTTCCTTTCCCGGGTCCTTGAATGATCGATGTATAAACCGAAAGTTTTTGTCCGGTAGCCGAACGTGCTAATAATTTTAAAAAACGATTAAGATCCTCAAACGTGGCTACCAATTTTTCGATTCCGATCAAAACGACATGGATTTTAGGCAGCGTGGTGACCATGCGGGCGTTTCCTTCATTTGTGACAAGACAAATACTGCCGGTTTCAACCACGCCAAAATTCGCTCCGGTAATACCCATATCCGCATCGAGAAATTCCTGGCGGAGCTTTCGCCTGGCAATTCGAGTCAGTACTTCCGGCTCGTCAGAAAAAGGTACCGATAACCGGTCATGCATGAGATTGCCGACATCCTCACGAGTCATATGAATGATAGGTGCGATGATGTGCGATGGCTTATCTCCGGCAAGTTGGACGATGTATTCACCCAGGTCCGTTTCCACAACCTGCATACCGGCTTTAATCAATGCTGTATTCAGGTGAATTTCTTCCGACAACATGGACTTGGATTTTACAATCTTCTTTACAGCCTGTTTTTGGGCAATTTCTATGACTACATTATTTGCCTCTTCTGCATCCTTCGCCCAGTGGACATGAGAACCATTTTTTTGTAGACTTTTCTCAAATTTCAGCAGATTGTCTTCTAGATTATGTAAGATTTTCATTTTGGTATTGCGGGCAATGTCCCTCAGATTCTCGGCATCTTCAAGAGAAGAGAACGCTGTCGATCGCCTGGAAACCAGTTGCGACGTCGCCTTTTTAAGCGCTTCACTAAGATTGTCATCCGCAAGAGCTTTGTCAACCCGGTCTGAAAAGTGTGACATCAATCGACCCCGCTATCAAGGACCTGGGCAAGATGGCGCACTCGAATCTGAGAGCCTTTGCGATGCAGCCCCCCTTCCAGGTGCATCAGGCAGCCCATATCGCAACTGATTACCATATCGACTTTGCTTGCTTGCAAGTTGCTGATCTTATTGTCCATCATTCGACCGGATATTTCGGGATTCTTAATAGAAAACATCCCGCCAAACCCGCAGCATTCTTCCGGATCTTCAAATTCAACCATCTCAAGTTCTGCGATATTTTCAAGCAGTATTTTTGGCTGATCTTTAATTTTAAGTCCACGCAAAAGATGACAAGACGGATGGTATGCTCCCCTTGCCTTCAATCTGGCTCCTAAATCGGTGATGCCCAGAACATCCACCAAAAATTGGCTAAACTCATAGCAGCGCCGGGAGACTTTATCTACTTTTTTGAGAAGATCTGGGTTTTCGGCAAAAAGGATACGGTATTGGTGGATGATCATATCGCCACAGGAACCTGATGGAATAATGATTGCTCCTTCGGTGCTGGACAGGACTTCCAGGTTTTTGACCGCCACTTTCTTAGTCTCCTCCAAAAAACCGGAGTTGTAAGCAGGTTGTCCGCAACAAGTTTGATCTAAGGGAACTTCAACCCGGATTCCGAGCCGTTCGAGAATATGGACTACTGCCATGCCAACCTCGGGATAAAATTCATTGATCAGGCAGGTATGAAATAATTGCACCGTTGCAGCTTTGTCAGGTAAGCTTTGATCCATCATTCACGATTTGCAGGTTAAGTTACGGTTATATTGTTTTCCCAGGTCATTTTGTAATTGCATTCGGAATACAGCAAATCTACAAGTGTTAATTTATTTTTTGAATACGTGTAAGCAAGACAAATCTAATAATAAGCGTAACTATTCAGCCGCTAAGGCTCAAAGGCTCCAAGTTCATATTATAAATCTTTTTAAAGCCTTTTTTATAATTGTTCGGCTATTGGCATTTGGCTGTTAGCTATTGGCATTTAATCCCAACAAAAGATGGTTAAGTGATTGTGGATCGGTTAAAACATAGAACAAAAATGTTAAACAATCTCATCAGAGTAAGCTAAAGGCCAGCAGCTAAAAGCCAATGGCTGAATATTTGATAATAAGCTTAAATTTTCCACATTATATCAGGATCGATTCTAGGTTGGACATGCCGATATTTGCTCATAAGTTCAATTTTCCGATTCAATAACTCTCCCAAATTCTCACCATAAATGTAGCTGGTCTCACCGGATTTCGAAATCACCATAAAATGTACTGGGCTGTTTTGCCATAATTCCAGCAGGTTTTTTGTATTTTGGATTTCTCTGGTCATCATATCCTGGAGAAAATCTTGCATGGTGTTTTTTTGTTCGTTGGAATCAGCAGCCAGGAAACCATAAACTCCGGTTACCCATGCAGCTACACTTCGTAATGTAGCAACCCAACATTTCAAGGCACAAAGTCGATCTCCTTGATCGATAAAAACCTGGCGAGAATTGTCCGACAATGAAGAGTTTCCTGCTACTTTTTCCGCCAAGCCGATTGCTTCGTTAAGTTTACCGATAACATTCTCATCAACACGCTGGACAAATTTTTCGCCATATTCTTGTGTGATCAGATCGAACAAGACATCCCGACCCAAATCCACCAGGTTGGTATTGTTAGCTGAGCTCACCATAAAGTTTTCATAATATTTTCTATCCTGTTCGGGAACAGCATGTAGGTTCGGAACAATTGGGCGTACCCAGACGCGCAGCCAGACAAAACCAAAATGCGAATATAATGGCAATGGCGGAAGCCAGCGAATCGCTTCTTCCGCCTGACGCCAAATATCGACAAGAAAATCGGCTTTTGATTCTCCCACCCAATACTTTGCCTTTTCCCAAATGAATTCATCAATGTCAATTTCGGAATCCAACATAAATGCCCTGGATACTTCCTGGTTGATATGATACGGAGCAAACCGGGATGGTGTAAATCCGCCAAGATTTGCGGCATATTCCACCCCACTCTCCAGCATTGCCACCATTTTTTGATGGAGCAGCCATGGAAACGGAATACCCAACAATGGTTCAAAATTATAGCCATTGCCATGAGAATAGATTAAATGCGAATTCACACCTTTTGCCTGATGTTTCCTGATCAATTCCCGCTCTTGATTATCCATATGAATATGCTGGATACTGCCCGCCACTCCCGAAATATCAGGATATTTGTCATGGCGATAAGGTAAGTCGTAACCGCGCACCAGTAATGATGGAACTTCAATATCCAGTCGATCTTCGAGATGGTCTATAATCACATCATGTTCATCCTTAAACGGCTCCAGGCGCAGCGATACATGGAAATTTGGGTTGATCTCAGATGCAGCATCCCGTAAAATTTTCATAAATTGCACAATATTTTTCCCCGCAGCCTCTGCGATCTGTTCATGGTTGCGCCATTCACGAATCAAATAAGGACCGCCATTTCTTCCGACATAGAGTGAACTGGTATACTCAAATCCTGCTCCACTGTCATTACTCCAGATACTCATGTATGCTAATTCAGGAACTTCCCGCAATAATTTCCTGATCATTTCTTTGTAATGATTTTGGACAAGAGGATGGGCAATCGTGAGTGTGTAGCGCGGTAACCGGCTGCGAAAAGGATGGTCCACCCGGGCGCCTCGCAAAGTTGGATATTTTTGCAGAAGTTTTTCCGGAACGGTTCTCGGTTCAAAACAGAGGATTCCGGGCTCCAGGCCATACTTACGACCAAGCTGTGCATATTCCTTCAACAGGTTTAAGTTGGCGGCTAAATAGTCTTCAGGATAAATACCTTTGTTCAAGTCACTACAAACATATTGATCCAACGCCAAACAATAAGAATAAAATTGAGAATAGAATTCACCGGGAACGGAATCTTCAAGCGGCTCAGGTGAGGCCAAGCCATTTACTTCTAAATGTGTATAGCCTGATCTGGCCAATTCTTTGATGTGCTCCCCGGCATCAAAATTTCGGGCTGTTCGCCAGGTTTGGGTCAATAGATAATCAAACAGCGGGCGATGCCAGCGAAAGGCAGTCTGGAAATATGTTCCCTCTTCAAAAGAAGAAACCGGCTGATTCAGCCATTCTTCAAGCAAACGGGTAGTATAGGCATACAACAATGACGGATGCGACACGATCAATTCACCTGACCCATCCAAATCTATCCTGAAGTAGCCCCACTGTTTTTCTTCTGGAGCATACTCTTGAATTTGGTCGATTGGGAAATCAGCATTCCCCGCAACAGCCATTTTGAAAACTCCCGATTGGTTAAAATGGAAGTCATGTAATTTAATCTCAAGTTTGAAAATATGTCGAATTTCACTTGCGCTGGTTTCCTCAACAGGCAAAGGATTAGAAGGTATCCTGATTATTTTGGTTTTATGCAAAGCTTCTGCAATTGTCACTACGAACTCCTACGTACTATATGAACAGCAATTTACTAATATTCAAAACAGATTCCCTTCGACAAGCTCAAGACGCAGCCTCCTGAATGACACCACAACTGATAAACTAACTTATGAATTGATGTTCATCATGTAAATCCTGTCTTATACTTTTTGATCTCCAACTAAGCGCCTACGTTGACCATCAGCCACAATAAAACAAGTATGATCCCTACTAAAACCCAGGTGCCAAAGAATCCGATATAGTCCATCTTTTGTGGTTTGTGAAATTCCCATTGGGTTCGTGGAAACAGTTTTCTTGAATCAAACTTCGAAATATTTTTTGCATTCTCTTTAATTGTAATGATATCCTCTTCCGGAGTACCTTGAACCGGGGTATGAATCTTCGCAAAAAAATAATCCAACCGTTTTTTGCTGGCCGGCCTGGTAAAATAGCTCAGGATTATAAGCAAAATAAATGGAAATAGGCCATCGAAAAGAAAGCGAACAGCAACCAGCTGGGCTTTGCTAAAACCACTAAAATCGATTCCCACCAGACTCAAAATCCACAATTCTGCATTGAAACGTCCAAAGCCAATCAACCGGGAATTCGGATCATCAGGATTTTCACGAGCAATTCGATTAAAATAAACAGGGTATGAAGGTATCATTCTTACTTTCGATATTTCCTCACCTACTTGAGCTGCAAGACCTTGTTCGACATCCGGACTCAAAGCTTTTGTCACAAAGACTAATTGACGCTCGAGAGTTTGTTTTAGAAAGGGCTCATAAGTTCTGGCGGTGTTCCAGGATTGAAAGAGATTCGGAATGATTGCGATGATTAGGAATGAAATAGCTATCTGTACGGCAACAGCAGATTTACTGAGCCTTCTCCAGACAAACCCAAGCCATATGGGTGCACCGAAAATGGCAGGCAACGAGATAAAATATTTAAATAGCTCCAGCAAATTCGAGATATAAAGAGCCATCCCTATCCCGCCAAAAATTGTTATCACAACAACAATACGTCCAATATTGATATAGTGCTTTTCATCCTTTTGGCCGGTTAAAGGTTTATATACTTGATTCACAAAAAGTGCTGAAAGTGAAACCGATTGTACATCGAGGGATGACATATTTGCAGCCAATACGCCTATCATCATAATTCCGATAAACCCCGGACCTAACAATTGTTTAGTCATGTAACCCCAGATAAGATCGGGATCGTTCAACTGGCCGGAATAAAGGCCAATCGCGAGCAAACCTGCCATTGCCCAAAATATCATGATAAAGCGCTTAAACATCATTCCACCGATCATCCCAAATCGAGCGCTGCTTTCATTCACTGCAGAACCGCTTACCTGCATATTCCCTGCAACCGCAACAATCGAAACCAGGTTAGCAAAAGCCATGGCGCCAATGGTATACCAGGCGTACTCACTCAATGCTTCTGCGCCAAACAACCAAAACATATGTTCCGGTACAGAGGCATGCAATCCTTTAAATCCGCCGATGGCCATAAGTCCGAAGGGAATTAGTATGGAGGAAAAGAGGACTATCAAAACTCCTTGAATTATGTCCGTTATGGCAGCTGCTGCAAATCCACCAAGTACCACATAAATACAAACAAGGCCACCATAAATAAAATAAAAATAGACTGGTTTGACATAAGAAATAAAAGCATGCAATTTGCCCTGGCTGTCCAGGCTGTTTAACTCTTCGAATCGATCCCGATCCTCTTCAGCAAGATTTCCTGCACCATACTGCTGCTTCAGCCCACGGAATTCATTATATTGCTCCACGCTCAACCGTTCTTCGGTGGTAAATTCATTCACAGGTTTTGGAGTTAATGCAATAAAAGTCTTAGCAGCAACCATAAAACCCACCCCACTTCCGATGAGAGTCGTTACAATAGTAAACAATGCAAATGCCGCTCCCAGGGATTTGCTTTCGAAACGTTCTGTGAAAAAATCACCAATAGTCATGAGTCGTGAGCGCCGAAACAACATGGCTGTGAACCAATAGAATGGTGTGAGGAATAAAACAATATATTGAATCCACATGCCGGCGATACCCTGGCGGTATATTTCACGAGAGACTGCTGCCGCCTGGCTGGCGTCGGTGGAAGCGCCAAAATTTAAGAAGAACTGGTACATACGGCCCATTTTCCGGCCGGCAAGAAAGTAATCTTCGGTATTCTTCATCCTAACGCGTAATCGCTTGCCGATCCAAATCATGGCGACAAAATAAAGGAGTATCAAAAGGACATCGATAATATGAAGTCCTAATATTTGCATTTGGATTTCCTCTTATTTATAAAGATAAAAAATCCTGTCCAAGGTATTGTTTTCAAAAGATTAATCACCCTTCGACTCCGCTCTGGGTGCTTGTAAATTATTTTCCGGAAAACAGGTGTAGTCCTTAAGTTCAAAAACCTGGCTATGTTCAGATGTTGCCCATGGAATTCCCAATTCACTTAAAAAACATTTTCTATTAAATGCTTCATACAAATATTCATCCATATTCTTAACTTTACGAAAAGTTCCTTTAGAATTTGGCGGAAACACTTCCCAATCTTCTACCACAACAATATCATCTTCCTGAATTTGAACGATTTTTGGGCAACTTTCATGCATAGCATTGATTGTCACTGTGTGGCATCTCGCTATTTCAGGAGTACAAACCGGATTTGTATTTTGATGAATCGACTGAACCAAATTTTTAAATCCGTCAAAGCGCCAATGATCATGAGTTGCATTATCAAATTCCTCCTCTTTGCCATTTTGATACTTGATTGTGGTTTTGCCATTGTCCGTTTCCCATTCTACGTCGCCATTTTCACAGACAATCCGCATCAGTGGCTCGATTACATGAAAGTTGCTATGGCTAAAAATAGCACTCCCTTTACACCCTTCTTCTGTCTCAAAATAAAGTTGGGCCAGGTCAGGACTTGGGATGTGGTTTGCCCGGTACAATTCAGCACGAACCTTTGTAGGAGTTGCGGCTTTATTGGGTTCAGAGGAGCATAAATATAGCATATTGAGTAAATAATGTGCATGGCCGCTATTTGCCGGACTGTCAAGAATCCAATTATCGCCTAAACGCAACTTTCCCGTCCAATCGTTTCTTGAATAGTATTGGCTGCTCCGCGGCCAACCACACATCACAGAAATCTCTTTTACTTTTCCCAAACGACCGTCACAAATTCTATCTTTCAGTTGCTGTATCGAATAGCTGGTTATGTGTTGAAACCCAATGGCAATCTTTCGATCACTTTTTCTTTGGACAGAAATAAGCTGGTCCACCTCCTGCACGGTAGCTGCCAATGGTTTCTCACAATACACATGAATACCCGCTTGCAGTGCCGCTTTACTAACCGGGACATGCATGTGAATTCCAATAGGGACAGTAAGAATGTCTGTGTATTTACATCCGCTTGAAAAGAATTCATCAATATCTGAATAAATAACTACGTTTCTTTGTTTTAGAGATTTGATCAGTTCAGAATATTTAGCTTGATCTCGATGGAGTGCAACCAAACCAACCAAATTAGCTAAACCTTGTTCCTCTAGCCATGTAATCGCTTCTAAATGGAATAAGCCATAGCCCCCAACACCCACCACAACAAACCGCAATGGATTCATATAATACTCATACCCGATATTAAATGTTTTATCAGAAAAACAACTTTGATTTTGAGTCAAGTTTTTTGTTTATGATTTCGAAATTA
>JADFJB010000151.1 GCA_022566355.1 candidate division KSB1 bacterium | reverse complement strand
GGATTAAAGCTGCAAACCTGGTTTCATCCCAGTGTCTCTATTCAAAGAGCCGGGGAACCGGAGAAGAGAGGCTCTTTTGCCTCCAGACCGGATTCTGATATCATTTTGCCAGGCGATCTGCTCCATATCGATTTTGGTATCACCTACCTGCGGCTCAATACGGATACCCAGCAACATGCCTATGTTTTGAAACCGGGAGAAAAAGAAGCACCGGCAGGATTAAGAAATGCACTAAAAATTGGAAACCGTCTTCAAGATATTTTAACAACCAATTTCAAAAAGGGTAGAACGGGGAATGAAATTCTTAGCAAATCTCTGGAACAAGCAAAAGCGGAAGGAATCAAGCCTTCCATCTACACTCATCCGATTGGTTTCCATGGTCATGCTGCCGGACCAACGATTGGAATGTGGGATCAACAGGGAGGAGTTCCGGGCCGTGGCGATTATCCGCTTTTGCCGAATACGGCCTATTCAATTGAATTAAATGCCACAGTTGCAATTCCGGAATGGAACCAAAAAGAAATTCGAATCATGCTGGAAGAGGATGCTTTTTTTGATGGTACAAAAGTTTGGTTTATTGATGGCAGGCAGGAAGAATTGATTTTGATTCCTAGAATGAATTGACAGGTTAAATAAAATTATAGAACTGATTGTTATGCAGTTTCTTAAAACCGTCCCGTATAGGGTGTTATTCAGTTAGGTTTTGTTGCAAAAGTTAAGTTTCTTTTACAAGTTAGTAAAAATCTCATAGTTTTGGGATGTTATCAAGAAACTATTGAATTACTAGTTATATGGAAGGCGAATGAAGGAAGCTTCAAGATCAGGTGATCTCGTGTATGACGAGAAAATGGTTCGACCTGTACGGCAGTGGGTTGAAACTTTGGTTGTGGGAATGAATCTCTGTCCATTTGCCAAACGTGAGATGGTGAAGAACAGGGTGCGCTTTGCTACCACTACATCGATAACGGAAGAGCAGTTGTTGATGGCTCTGCAAGCCGAGTTGGAATTGCTCAATACTGATCCGTCAGTTGAAACCACGCTGCTGATTCACTCAGGTGTATTGCAAGACTTTTGCGACTACAATCAGTTTCTGAGTTATGCCGATAGTTTACTTGTGGAGATGGGATTGGAAGGTATCTATCAGATAGCCAGCTTTCATCCGGACTATCAGTTTGACGGTACAAAGCCGGACGATGTAGAGAACTATACGAACCGCTCGCCCTATCCCATGTTGCATCTTATTCGAGAGGCGAGTCTTGAGCGAGTCATTGCGGACTATCCTGAAGTCGATCAAATTCCAGTGCGAAACAAAGCGCTAATGAATGACCTGGGACAGGACAAGCTGCAGGCATTATTGAGATCCTGTTTAAACGATAGGAACCCGTAAGGTATCAAAACTCAGCCGAGAATAAACCTGTGCGACGCACCACATAACCCAGCGTTGCACACGGAACTGGCTCGCCCAATGTATAATCAAACCCGTAACTGTCACCGACAGTTTTGATTTATTAACCGTTCACTTGGTTGGCCCGCCAGTCCGGTGAACTAAGAGTTAGGTTGCTCGCTTTATTATTAGAAGCTCCAGTTTGGCTATTAAAATTATTCATAATTTTGCTGACATTTAAACATCTCGAAAAGGAGGAAATACAATGAAACACAAGGGTTAATGATGGAGATTCCTATTAATCAATCATGATTCATAGTCTTTTATCGCGTGACCTATTCGACGCATTTTCAACAGGACGCCGCAGCTTATCGCCAAGCCGTTCTTCTTAGGCCCAAAATTCAATCCTCCAACTCTTCTCTTCTGCAATAGATTTTAATTTTTGCGTGGGATTTACCGCCACTGCTTCCCCAAATAAATCCATGTGATCTGCATCTGCATGATGATTAGCAAATACAATCGATTTTTCGAAATCGATCTCCAATTCAGTTTGTAAGTTTTTCAGGATCCGGGTTTTGTGTTTTCCGTAAAGATGCATTCCGGAAATTTGGCCGATATACCTGCCTTCTCTGGTTTCCAGATTCGTGGAGATTATTTTTTCGGGATGAAAAATATTTTCCAGGGAAAGCGTCAGAAATTCCGGCGATCCGCTCATGATCAGTATTTTATACCCTTGACTGCGGTAGCGATCTATTGTTTCCTTGCCATCAGCAGATAAAGCAGGTACAATGTTTATTTCAAAGAAGAGAAGACTTGTTTTATTTATTCTATCCACTGGTAAATCTTTTAAATACAGCCTATTCCCTTTAAACGCGTTTACCCAATTTCCTTTCAAAGTAAAATTTAAAGCTGAAGAAAAAAATAGAATAGATTTTTGAGAGGTATCAAGCGCCTTTTTACTGCATAAGTTATGAACCATTTTTCCATCGACGTTTTGGGCAGCAAAGTGCCATCAACGTCGAATACTGCCCATTTGGCCATGAGCTATCCGGCGTCTTTGAGCAAACGGGGAAATTTTTTGTCAAACAAATAAGCGCGTCCATCCCACAAGACTGGTAATCCCCGGATTAAATTCATCACCACGACAATCCAAACAATAGATTGAGTGATAAGTTTTAATTGATCAAAAGTATTTTGTGATAACAAATCGGGCTTCTTATTTAAGGCAAGAATCGCACCCAATAGTATGAATGCCAAAACTTTACCGGCGCCATAAACAGCACGGCTAAAACGGGATGCTGTGAGAAAATGGGTAAATGAAGAACGCATCATGCTTTTTTCTCCAAAGGGGGTCTTGCCTTCTTTCGCAAATGCGACACTGCGAAGCGTATCGACCAAAAAACTTCGACAAACAAATATGATCGGCACCCAAAAACTTACAATCCCAACACTGGTAAAGAAGATCCAGTAAATATGCTCTACGATGCGATCTCCGGTAATGTCGAACAATGCGCCGAATTCCGCTGGCCAATCCTAGTTTACGCGCAACAATGCCATCGAGAGAATCCAGGTAAACAACTAATATCGTTAACAGCACTGCGATTATGCGGAAATAGAATCCACCCAGAAAAAGAATGATAACAAAAAATGTCAGAACGATCCGCCCTAAAGTAATGATATTTGCGGCCATGGCACTCCCTCAACATAATCATGGTTTTAATTAAACAGCAACTTAAAATAAAAGGAGGGTGAACGCAATTTTGCCCTCATATCTAAGTCTTCAAACATACAAGTGATGGTTTCTTGAATCGTCTTATTCTTGCGCGCTTTGTTAACCAGAAAATTGAACAACCAGGGAAAGTTTACTAACTTTTGTAATGTATGGCTTAATTTCAGCTCGCTCCACAATTCATTATAGACTTCTTCATCATATTTTGCCAGGAATGAAGCGGATAAGTTTTTCTCTTCAAGCGCTTGTTGAGAAAATTCTGCAGCGATTTTGCCGGTCACAAAAGCATTGCCAATCCCTTCGCCTGTAAACGGATCGATTAACGACGCGGCGTCTCCCACTAGCATGAACCGGTCACCCGAGAGTTTTCTTTTAATCGAACCCAACGGCAGCCCCCAACCCTTGATTTGGCCCCGGAGAATTGAATCTTTAAACCTGTCTTTTATGGTATGGTTTTCTTTGATCGCATTCAGCATGACTTTTTTGATGTTGACATTCTTTTTGCGGGCTTCTGAAGCGAGCATACCTAAGCCGATATTTACCATATTGTTTGGCAAAGGGAAAATCCAGAAATAACCCGGTAAAACATCTCGTAGAAAATGAAGTTCGATAAAATTATTTTTATGAATCCCGGTTACATTTTCATAATAAGCACGAATGCCGGCGCAGTAATACTCAGGCTCCATTTTATGATGGGCTAGTTTTTTTGCCACAATCGACCGGTCTCCTTCGGCGCCAATGACCAGTTGTGCCATGCAGGTTTTCTCTTTCCCTTCATGCTGAAAACTAATCTTTATACCATTGTTTGTGTGCTCGACATTCTTTACAAAAGCGCCCAAATGGATGTCTGCTGTCTTATGATCTAATTGTTCAACGAGATAATTATCGAAATCAATTCGCTTGGCGATAAATCCCGGCGCATCCACTTGCTCTTCCAGGTTCATCTTGAAAGGCACCTCAAGCGGTTTACCATTTGGCGCAAAAAAAGTGACACCCCAGCTGCCCAGGAAGGCGGATTCGTCCCTTTTGATACCATCGAGTATGGATGGATCGAGTTGGTTGAAAACAGCTATCGCTTTGCCGCTAATAGCATCCCCGCAAACTTTATCTCTTGGGAAAATTGCCTTGTCAAATAAGGTGTGATTAATTCCTGCTTTGGAGAGGAATAATGAGGTTGCGCAACCGCCCGGACCGGCTCCGATTACTGCGATGTCTGTGACGATATCAAAATTAATATTTCCTTGCAAAAATCCGACCTGTTTATGTTAAAAGTGATTCGGCAAAATGTAAAGGTTTTTGATATCAATATCCATAATTAAGTTGAAACATTTTACTTGACAAAACGTATTACCTGGAGTTATTTTATATATATTTTACGCCTTGGTTATAGTTTTGGCATCTTGAAACAATGAAGGAGTTTGAGATATGCAAAGTAAACTTTATTTGAGATGGAATTTTTTCTGGGTCCTCCTTTTAACGATTTTTGTTTTTGGTTCTGCATATGCCGGGAAATATGACGACAAGTTTAAGTACCAGGAGGTTGTTGAAAAGAATTTCTCAGTTAAAAATGGCCAGGTTTTAATCATAGATACGGATAGAGGTTCGGTGCAAATAGTTGGCGGTTCCGGGAATGAAGTGACTGTTAAAGTCATAAAAGGCGCCAATCGAGTCAGTAAGGATCGCGCAGAAGAAATGTTTGATCGGTTTCGATTGGATTTTAACCAGACCAGAGATGGCGTTGAAATCTATGGAGAATATAGCAAACCCGGGTTTTGGAGAAGTTCTTTTTGGAATAGATTGAAAGTCATTTATGAGATTGAGGTGCCCTCAACATTTGACTTGGACATCGTTACATCCGGGGGGAGTGTAGAAGTTGAAAATGTTAATGGTGAAATAAGATTGAAAACTTCCGGTGGTTCTTTAAGATTAGATGAATTGACCGGAGATATCCAGGCAAGAACAAGTGGCGGTTCGGTAACTGCTAAGAATATTACCGGGGATGCATATTTGAAGACCTCCGGAGGCAGCATCAAAGTTATGGATTGCGTAGGATCTATCCAATGTAAGACGTCGGGCGGATCCATAACAGCAGAAGGGATGAGCGGCGACCTGGAAGCACATACATCCGGTGGTGGAATTCGGCTGATTGATATTTCTGGACAAGTCAATGCTTCCACTTCCGGTGGCAGTATAAAAGCAGAATTGGTTGGGCAGCCTTCAGGACCGGTGTACTTGAAGACTTCCGGTGGTTCGGTAACGCTTTACATGGACGAGGATGTTAAAGTAGACATCGATGCCAGAACCTCAGGCGGCAGGGTGAGGGTAGATTTTCCGGTAAAAGTGCGAGGTAAAATATCCAGAAGCAGGCTGCGCGGTGAATTAAATGGCGG
Source organism: candidate division KSB1 bacterium (assembly GCA_022566355.1). Lineage (NCBI taxonomy): Bacteria > Pseudomonadati > Candidatus Zhuqueibacterota bacterium. The sequence continues at coordinate 4,355 of JADFJB010000151.1, read as the reverse complement.
CGGGCCGCTGCTTACGCTTAGATCCTCTGGCGGGGGTATAAAGTTGGTTCGACGTTAAAAATAAATTACATACCTTGAGTTTAAAAGCCGGTTTTTAACCGGCTTTTTTTTTGGCCTGCAACCACTAATCACTCATTATCTGAGCCGATGTTTAAAACAAGGGGCTTTTATAGGAATTTTGGCCTTCAAAAATCAAAACAACATGGCAATGTCTAGGAAAAAAATCTAACATTTTTAATAAATAAAATAGAAGTTCTCTCCCCAAATAATAAGCTGGGTTAAGATTTGAGATTTGGATAACAGTATTTTTTTCCATAAATCTTGTTACTTTTTTGTCATAATTTACGGCATTATATATTGATAGTCATATTATCATTGTAGTCGCCGGATAATCTACTAGATAGGAAACGATTTGGTTAAGAAAATTAAGAAATTAATACTGAGTTATGATTATTTTGGCGCAAGTGATGCCATGTGGCTGCGATTATTGTTTGTTATCGAGAAGGCAGTGACGGGGGGGGGGGGCCGCTGCCTTCTTATGTATTGGAATATGATGAATCACAATCACTCCCATCTCGTTTTTCAGATGCCATCGACCATTAGGGTTTATATCAACAACAGGTTAAATACTACGAAGGTTTTGGAAGGTTTACATGTAACCCCTTGTTACTGGAGAATATACAACTTCGGAGCAAACCGAAAACCGGATTCCGGCTATCTTTTTGATGGACTCTGAAGAAAATCACCTACCCGTACCGGAGGTTATACGGAATTAACTTATGAACCTCATGATTACCAGTTACATAAGCGACACTATTAAATTATTTAGTAATGCCGGGAGCTACCACTCTCAAACCACGACTGAATTCATTTTTGATATCGTTAATAACCTTACCACTACGCGTCCTAAACTATTTCGATCCCCGTCACAACAGGTTCTACTGCAAATGGTTAGATCACGACTTACGAATACTACACCCTCAATCAACTGACCAAACGGGTCACTCCGGACGCCGATACAACCGAGTTCAAATACGACAAAAACGGCAACCTGCGCTTTTCCTGGGATGCCAACCAGGGGAAGTTGCCGGTTAAGTTTTTTTGTTACATTCGACGGCCTTGATCGACCCCTGGAAACAGAGGAAGTAATAACCCATTTTGCGGTGTTGGATGTCCATGCTAATTACACTTTTTGAATCTGACAAATCCAATTTCAAGACCAATGTAATTGAACTTTTGTCAGAAGTTTTAAACGATGATTTTACGGAGGAATTAAAATTGTGAATCCTTTTAAATATTGATTTTGTATAGCGGCGCCACTCTCATTTTTTCCAATGAGTTAGTCAATCAACGGATTGACTTTCCCAACCAATATTCCTCCAACTTTGATTGAATTAAATGGTTGTGTATCCTACCCTAATATTGGTTATCTAATAAATAATGATAAAAATATATCCGGGCAACATGAAATCAGGCTATCTAAAAATCTTGTTTGTGTTTATATATTTATTGATTGGATTCAATGCTTTCATTTATGGAACAGCAAATGAAAAAAAGATAGAATGGGATCAGATCGACTTAAAACTCTCCGAAACCATCGATTGGCTCTACCGGGAAGAGTACGCATCTGCAGATTCCGTATCACAAATTCTCATCGACCGTTACCCGGATTCACCAGCCGGTTATTTCATTCGGGCGGTTATCTCAATGAAAAAGGGCTTCTATTTAAAAAATTACAGTGATTATAATGACACCACAAAAATGTGGTTGAAAGAAGCAATCTCAAGATCAAGAAAACAGATTAAAACCTATCCCCGTGATGCCAGGGCGCATTTCTTCGCCGGCGGCGCTTACGGTTATGAAGGGGCAATCTATGCGCGGGAAAAAAAATGGATCAAAACAGGATTAGCTGCTTTGCGGGGTATCCGGTATCTTGAAAAAGCACTGGTCCTGGATTCCACCCTATATGACATTTATTTTGGTTCCGGATTATACCATGTGGTTGCCGGGAATCAAACGGGAATCGTTCGTTTTATCCAGCGTCTCCTTCCGATCCCAGCCGGGGATGCAAAGCTTGGTTATGAGCACTTGAATATTGCAGTTGAAAAAGGAAAATTCACACAATTAGTTGCAATTGAAACCATCGCCTTTGCTCATATTCATTATAGCAAACAATACCGCAAAGCCATAGATATTTTGACTTCTCTACTAGAAAAATATCCTACCAGCCTGGAGTTCTACACGATGCGGACCAATTCCAGGTTCTATTATGCTTTAAACCATAATCAAAGTGAATGGCAACATTTAAAAAGCGATCTTGATACGGTTCGTGCATTTATTAAAGCGAAGGAGTTGGATTTTTATCCCTGGTGGTTGAACAAGTTTAATTTTATGGAGGGCTACTTTCATTTCACCGAAAAGAATTATACCCGTGCAATGCTGCTGCTTGAAGATTATTGCGAACAATATCCCAAGAAGAATGGCAGTTATTTAACCGCATTAGCCTACTTAACCCTTGGCAAGATATATGACCTGCAGAACAAACGTATGGCGGCAATTTCAGCTTATAAAAAAGTACGGAAATTTGAAAAAATGGGTAACGAAAAAAAGCTGGCAGAAAGGTTTATCGAAACTCCCTACCAGGGTGAAACTTATCGAACGCGATTTATCGGCGCTTTTACCGATCTCCCCAATCGGCCGTAAAATGATTTGGTTTAGTATCAACTATAACAAACTCAAAGCAGAGAAGAGAAAATACCTAAAAACCATAACCCTTTGATTTGTCATTTTGTAAATCCTGTTCATCCTGTCAAAAAAAATCCTTTGCGGTCTAATCCTGTATAAATAATATTTTTATAAGAATTCTATTGCGTTTTACTAATCTCCTTGTTACCATTAGTCAATTCGTAAAATTACAAGAATTAACTTGACGCATAATTCCAACACACACAATTGTTGAAGGAGGTATCATGTCAAAAAGAATTCATCGACGAAATTTTGTGAAGAAGCTTTTCGGCGCCGGAGCAGCCATTCCATTTCTTGGTGGTGGGGCGCCATATATTACTAAAAACCTGATGCGTAGCAAGGGCAAGAAACCAATCATTATAACCGGTCGCGGCAATGGCGGTGATTGGGGTAAAAAAGTACTGGAGGCCGCCTGGTCTGCATTTGAAAAGTCCGGCGATTTAATGGATGGTATTATCGGCGGCGCTAATGTCGTTGAATTGGATCCCACCGACTCTTCTGTCGGTTATGGCGGGATTCCCAATGAGGAAGGTGTCGTGCAGTTGGATTCCACCGTCATGCACGGTCCTACCAGGAACGCCGGCGCAGTTGCCGGCCTGGAAAATATTAAAACCCCCAGTAACATTGCCCGCCTGGTTATGGAACGCACCGACCATGTTATGCTGGTTGGCGAAGGCGCGCTTCGATTTGCAATGGCGCATGGCTACAAGAAAGAAAATCTGTTAACGGAGAGGGCTCGATTAATTTGGCTGAAGTGGAAAGAAAACCTCAGTGAAAAGGATGATTGGTTCCCACCGGAGGATGGCGAGTATAATATCCCCGGCCGCTCTACCGGTACCATTAACGTAATCGGTCTAGATGAAGACAGCAATTTGTATGGCTGTACGACTACATCCGGGCTTTCTTTTAAAATACCGGGCAGAGCCGGCGATTCTCCAATCGTTGGCGCAGGCTTATATGTCGACAATGATATCGGCGCTTGCGGGGCAACCGGGCGCGGCGAGGCGGTGATCAAGGTTTGCGGCAGCTTTCTGGTTGTGGAAAACATGCGCCACGGGATGTCTCCGAGAGAAGCGGTGGAAAATTGCTGTCAACGGATCATCGATCACAACAACGGCAAACCTGATTTTTCTGATAATTTTATCGCCATCAACAAAGACGGCGAGTACTACCGCGGCGGTATCCGTGGCCGGGGCCAAGGTCCTGAATATACTGCAATGACTAAGGACGGACTGGAGATCCATCGAGGTTATCATGTGATGTAGTTGCTGGAAGCTTGATTCTGGATGCAATTTATTATTCATAACAAGATTCCTACCGAATAACAATTACGTGCTTGTAAGGGAGGTCGCATCTCCTGGATATTTCATCTAGGATAAAAGTTAAGGCTATTCTATCCCCCTTTCTCCGTTTCAGGTTTAACGAAATATTTTCTCCCAAAAATATAAGTATTATTGTGTTTTAATTAGTTATATATTGCTGTACTAAGTTTTTCCTTTGTTGTATACACTAACTAGAAAAATTAGGAATAATTAAAATAAATACTAAAAGATAAGATAAGTAAAAATGGAAGAATCCAAAAAACCTCAAAAATGTTATCTTTGTGATAA
>JADFJB010000150.1 GCA_022566355.1 candidate division KSB1 bacterium | reverse complement strand
AACAACTGCAGAGTTTTGGATTGGTCTTCAAAACAATGTCGATATGTGGGACACCTTAAAAGCTCGTAAAGATGAATACGACCAAATAAGCCCGTTAAAAAAGGAAGTGGCTTGATAAATGCATTTAATCGAAAGAAAACAAAATGCCATCAGGATTAAAAAGACCGAGTTACCCAATGCCGGAATTTATCAGAGCTGCTCTTGTTGAAAAGAACCTGATGGAATCGTATCAGAATAACCCAACATAAATGCCAACAAAATTAACTTCGAGGAGCTATGAAAATTGATTTGTTGATTGATGTCTGTAGCAAACACATACTTGCGGAAAATATGAATGCGGTTTTAAGAGAACCGTATATTCCATATTTTCCTGATCATTGGAATGACATACTTGTATTAGCGGAGTCGCAAAATTTGTCGAATACTAATTCACAATATGTAAAAGATTTGAAGAGTCTTTCTGCCAAGGATAGATTTTGTCGGCTGAAAGGTCCCTTCAATATTGGAATTCAACCCTGGGACGATGGATCCTTGAAACTAGCTATTGAAGCATCTTTTAATAAAAGAGCTGACTACACTGCTGTATCAAATGCCATATTGTGGTCTCAAGTTGATGATTTTGGAAATAATCAAAATCCATCTAATGATCTGATTGCTTTTTCTATTAATTTATGGGCTGATCTTTTACAGATTATTAAACCACATTATGTCATAACATGTGGTAATTATGCTCATCATGTAATTGGAAAAATAAATCAAATGTTAAAAAGTTCATGGAGAAACGTTCAATTACGTCTTCCGGCAAGGACAGCAATGTCTAGAATATCTAATATGTTTCCAGAAAAGGACTTGCTTAGTAGATATCCCGAAGTCGACAAAGTCGTCCAAAAACATCCAGAATGGTTAGAAGGTGGATATCGACAAAATAAGATATTTTTCGCTTGTCATGCAGTGAGTATAATAAAAACAATATGATGACAATAGTTGATTATCATTAGGAGAAAAACATGACTTCTAAAAAAATGACACCTTTACATCCAGGCGAAATCTTACAGGAAGAATTCTTAAAACCCATGAATCTTAGCCAAAATCGCCTCGCTCTTGATATCCGGGTTCCTGCGCGTAGAATCAATGAAATTGTACACGGCAAGCGTAGAATAACGGCGGATACTGCCTTGCGATTGGCCAAATATTTTGATATGTCAGCTCAATTTTGGCTGGGACTACAAATGGATTATGACCTGGATGTCGCGGAAGATCAAATAGCCGACCGCCTTAATAAGGAAATTCAAACGTATCAACCAGCGTAATCCGGACCAAATCCACTTTCTACTTCCGGTAAAGATCATCTAATGTCATAATTTAATGTAGGGGCAAGATTTATTTTGCAATGGATACCATTGCATATTACATTAGTTCATGATAAAAAACTTTAAGCAGTCATGGCTTGAAGAATTTTGGAATTCTGGAAAACATAAACGTGTTCCAGTTCATCTACAAAAAAGGCTGATTCGAAAATTAGATATGATGAATTGTACAAATCAAATTACGCGACTTGAGTTCGCCACCGTCCAACCATCTTCACCCTTTGCATGGCGACAAGAAAGGAAAGTGGGCAATTTCGGTCAGTGGTCCCTGGCGCTTGTATTTTAGATTTGCAGATGGGGATATCTTTGACACCGAGTTGGTTCAATATCATTAACAAAATAAGAAGAGGTAATAGATGATACCGAAAAATAGGCGACCAACACATCCTGGTGAAATACTGAGATTCGAATTTCTTGAACCTCTAAAGTTAACCCAACAGCAACTTGCCGATGCTATCGGAGTAACACGAGTTCGAATCAATGAAATCATTCTCGGCAAGCGCTCCATCACTCCCGATACTGCTTTTCGACTGGCAAAATTATTTGATACAACTGCAGAGTTTTGGATTGGTCTTCAAAACAACGTGGATATGTGGGACACCTTAAAAGCTCGTAAAGATGAATACGACCAAATAAGCCCGTTAAAAAAGAAAGTGGCTTGATAAAATGCATTTAATCGAAAGAAAACAAAATGCCATCAGGATTAAAAAGACCGCGTTACCCAATGCCGGAATTTATCAGGCCGGCTCTTATTGAGAAGTACCTGATGGAAGCATATCACAACCGTCCGGCATATCAGCAAAATGAAACTATTGGCTGGATTACTCGCGCCAAGCGACTCGAAACCAAAGAAAAACGACTGCAACAAATGCTTGACGAACTCGCAAGCGGCGATAGATATATGAAAATGAAATATCATGCAAAACTAAGTCTATAATAAAAAATCTCTCCACCATTTTCTCTTTTCAGAAAAATTCGGATGAGATTCTGCCAGAGCTTGCACTCACAGCCCAATGCACCGTATATTATTATAAAACTTCTAAAAATAATCCTTGTGCATCAAAATAAAACATTATAACTTGCTATCATTTATGAAAAACTATTGAACATTTACTATGGTATAATTTCAAATTAAATTCAATCATGAAGGAAACAGAATAGGAGGAATATTTCAGAATTCGCAAAAACACACGCAGATTCAATGAGAAATTGAGATGTCTTATTGGAAGAAATAGTTCAGTTACGAATCCGGAGATCCGGATTTCGGAACGCATAGCTTAATTGCGTTATTTAATGAAGCTCTTACATTGGGTAAATCCAATGAATGGCCCGTTTGGGAGGAGTATCAACAATATGTAGGAGGATTCTATGAAAGAAAGAAACATCGTTTTAATGGCAGACGGCACTGGTAACAAGGGCGGAACTACGCCGTCAAGCAATGTCTACAATATTTACAACGCCATCGAGTTGCGCGGTGGTAACCAAATCACGTTCTACGACAATGGTGTCGGCACTTCGAGCAACAAATATTGGCGCGGGTTATCCGGTGCAGTTGGTTTTGGATTCAAAAGAAATATCCGTGATCTTTACGAGTATCTTGCACGCAACTACAACCCGGGAGACAAGGTTTTTATTTTCGGCTTCAGCCGGGGCGCCGCTACAGTGCGGGCATTTTCCGGACTCCTGGCCGCCTGCGGCCTCGTCGACGGCAGGAAGCTAAGCCTCGAGGAATTGGAAGGCCGCAGCAAAGAAGCTCTCAAAATTTACAAAGACAGCAAAGGGGATCCTTCCAGGGGGAATCCCTCCTTTGGAGAACATGGCGTAATTCCAGTCAAGTTCATTGGCGTCTGGGATACAGTCGCCGCCCTGGGTTTTCCCCAGGGAGGGAACTACCCGGGGATTGGCATGTGGGTGATAGACTTAATTTTAAAAGCACTAAGCTGGGTCTCGGACCGTTTAATTCCTCACCGGTTTTATAATTACGAACTCACGGACAATGTTGAATATGCCTATCAGGCGCTTGCGATCGACGATGAAAGAAAATCCTTCCTGCCTTTAGTCTGGGACGAATACAAAAGCAGCACCAAAGTAGAACAGGTGTGGTTTTCGGGCGCTCATTCAAACGTGGGTGGTGGATACCGGAGGGCCGGTCTGGCAAACGTAGCCCTGGATTGGATGATGTCCCGGGCAGCCGAATGCGGACTTAAATTCAAGAAGGACGCGGCTGAAGAAGTACATAGTAACGCGAATGTCCACGGCCGGTTATACAACTCGAGGGACGGCGGCGCCGTCTACTTCCGCTACCAGCCACGGGATATCGAAAAACTCTGTAGGCCCAAGTTGCAGGGTAAGGTCAAAATTCATCGCAGTGTCCTTGAAAGGATGAAACGGAAATCGGGAAATTACGCGCCGGGGCAACTTCCGTATGAATTCGATCTGGTCGACTCCCCTGTTGACAGTCCCACGGAACGTGTGACTGCAGCGGAAACCGAAAGTATCTGGCAGGCCTGCCGCAAAAAAGTCAAAAGATGGGTTTTTTGGCGGAAATGGTGCTATGTATTCTTCCTGGAGTTCACGCTTTTTGTCGTCATCAGCGCCATAGTGCTCTGGAACCAGGATATCTCGAAGGTTGAGGTCGATGTTCTTCAAGAGTTGTTAACGATATGTTCGGAGAATAATCCCTACGATAAATACCTTAATTGTGCGGCAATTGTCGAGCACTTAGAAAAGCTTATTGTTTCAGAACCCGCCGGGACGCTTGAAGGGTTGATGGGTCACATTGCCGACGTTTTATACTATGTCTTGCCGTCACTCTTCGAAAACCTGGTAACTGTGGCTGTTGTTCGGCATCCGATTATTTTTGGATTGGCTGTATTGTTCCTTTTGGCGCTTTGGTTTGCACGAAGTAAGTTTGTTAAATGCAACGTTAAAGCCAGTGAAGCTGCCCGCAAAACCGTTGTAAATACCAATACCTAGACAAAGGTGAAAAGCGGATCAGGTGAAGGTAAAGAATCAAACGACCTTTCTTTAGAGTGAGCCTGAACATAGCGTTGTGAGATCATACCGATCAGTTTGAATAGTCTAATTGGCTGAGGTGGGGATTTCTCCGCCTCTATTCAATTCGCCAGTTGGTGGTTATCAACACGCCGCTTCACGTCTAATCCTATATCGTAAGAATTCTTTCTTAGTCAATTTTTTTGCTTAAACAGAATTTAGCACAGAACTCATCATTCCCTGCACAACATCAATCTCATCCTGGTTGATGGTATGCTCCATGTTTGGGTATAATCGTTCGGTCACTTCGCCACCCAGCTCTTGAAGTATTTTTGCGGTTTCGCTCACCCTTTCTTTGGGAACGTGGAAATCCACATCACTGCAGCCCAGGAAAACCGGAGTGCCAGCCAAAGAACCGTTGTAATTCCGGGGTGTACCCTCCGGTCCGATTAAACCTCCGCTCAGTCCGGCCACACCGCCATAGCGCCGGGCATTTCGGGCAATAAATTCCAGGCTTAAACAGGCGCCCTGGGAAAAACCCAAAAGCATGACTTTTTCCGGCGGAAAACCTGCCTGGCTTAATTGGGCTAAAACATCGGCAATTGTCTGAAGCCCTGACGAAATACCAGGCTCGTTCTGAGAAACAGGCGCCATAAAACTTTGCGGATACCAGGTATTGCCATTGGCATTTGGGGCGAGGTAAGCGAAATCGGGCTGGTCGAGTTCCGGTGCCAAAGTGAGAATATCCTGGGCATCCGCTCCCCTGCCATGCAGCAGTATCATCGCAGCTTTGGCGTCTTTTAGAGATGCTCCACTCTGGATGACAGGTTGGTTTTGATGGGGGTTTGTTTTAGTATCCATAGTTTGTTACGCCTTGTAAAATAGTGGATAATATTTAAAATTCTAATCTCGAAACTCGAAACAAATCCTAATGATTTAAATCTTGAGTTCATTCTAAAAAGTTGGAATACCGATTCCATCGCTCTCATAAGTATTTGTTTTTATGTATCAAATTTTTATTAGAAAAGCGATTGAATCGGTTTTTAGAGTAGGCTCAATCCTTAAAATATTAAACCACTATAATTTTTAGCATCGAGACTTATAAAACTGGTATTCAAAATTTGTGTAGAAATTAACTATTCGGATCTCGAACTTATCTTTTACCCGGCAGTGTAATCGGCAGCAGATTCTCTTCAATAACGGAACGTTTCTCTTCCAGCCAGTCAGGTAATTTTAGATCGGTTCCTAGCTTTTCGATTTCTTCATCTACTGTAAATCCCGGTGGATCGGTTGCGATTTCAAACAAAACTCCGCCAGGTTCCCGAAAGTAAATCGAATGGAAATAAAATCGATCCATCACAGGTGTAACTTCATATCCGACCTGCAGCAAATAATCTCTAATATCTAGTTGCGAATTTGCATCCGAAATTCGCCATGCCACATGATGTACTGCGCCCACTCCCATAATTCCCGGTTGTGCATCCGGCAGACTTAAAATATCCACAAAAGTCCCCGGACCCCTTTCTCCCGATGCAAGTCGAAGCCGGTTGCCAGACTCATTGACCTTATGGAAACCCAAATGGGTTTCCATCAATCCGGCCGTCCGTTCATAGCCTTCTTCGGATAACGTGACATGATAAAACCCACGGATTGAGTTCTCAAGCGGAATTTGGCCATTGTCCCACCCCGCACGGGATTCTGTCGCCGAGCAAACCAGTTCAAGCTCAATTCCATCCGGATCGTGAAATGTTAAAACCTCTTCATCAAAACGGCTGCCGGGGCCTTTAAAATCGATATCATGTTTATTAACCCTGTCTATCCAATATCCCATTGCGCCAGCCGGAATCGAAAAAGAAGTAACAGTTAATTGGCCGACTCCCACCCGGCCATGCCTTGCCTTTGAAGTCCATGGGAAGAAAGTCATGATCGTACCCGGGCTGCCGTTTTCATCCCCGTAATAAAGATGATAGGTATACAAATCATCAAAATTGACCGTCTTTTTGACCATGCGCAAACCCAAAATACCGACATAAAAATCAACATTCTTTTGCGGATCACCGGCAATGGCAGTAATATGGTGAATTCCATGGGTTTTGGGTTCCATATCAGTGCTCAATAGATTCTCCTCGTATTCTTGTGCAGGATTTATTCTACTAATTCCTTCGCCATAGCCAACTGCTTCCGAACAGCTGCCGGACCCGTCCCTCCAACTATATTTCTCGCTTGCAGACTCGCCTCGATATTGAGACATTCATATAAATCTTCGTCAAACAATTCTGAATAATTTCGATAAGAAGCTAAATCCAACTTCTGCAAAGACGTTTTGCTATCGATACTCTTTTTTACAATTTGTCCCACCACATTGTGCGCTTTCCTGAATGGCAATCCTTTACGGGTCAAATAATCTGCTAAATCGGTTGCCAGCAGCAAATCGTCCAAAGCCTGTTTCATTTTCTCCGCATGAAATTTTGCTCCCTGCAAAGTACCTGTAAAAATTTTAACTGAAGATTTTGTAGAATCGATTGCACCAAAAAGTGCAGGCTTATCCTCTTGTAAGTCTCTTGCATAAGTAAGCGGCAGCCCCTTCAATAAATTTTGTAGCGTACTCACATAACCAACCACACGTGCAGTTTTCCCCCTGATCAATTCAAGTGAATCCGGGTTCTTTTTCTGCGGCATCATGCTGCTGCCCGTAGTAAAACTGTCGGATAACTCAACAAAGTCAAATTCCTTGCTGGACCATAAAATCATATCTTCCGCATATCGACTCAAATGCAGCATGATCATTGAAGCCGAATAAACCGTATCCAACAGCACATCCCGATCACTTATCGCATCGATACTGTTTTGCGAAATGCTGCCGAAGCCTAATTCTCTGGCAATGGCCTCACGATTCACCGGAAAAGCGCATCCTGCCAGGGCACCACTTCCTAACGGTAGGACATCACATCTTTCCAGTACCTGCTGTAGTCTCCGGCGATCACGTTGTAAAGGCCATAATAATGAGAGCAAATAATGAGACAATAAAATCGGCTGCGCCTGCTGCAAGTGGGTATAGCCAGGCATTACAACATCGATGGAATCTTCGGCTTTTTGAATCAAGACTCTTTGTAATTGCTGCAATGCTGAATCCAATTCCGGCAGTTCTCTTTTAAGATATAGAAAAGTGTCGGTTATTACCTGGTCGTTACGGCTGCGGCCGGTATGGATTTTCGCACCGGCATCACCGGTAATCTCTGTGAGCCGGCGTTCAATAGCCATGTGAATGTCTTCATCTAATGGTTTAAACTCGAAAATCTCATTTTGAAATTCGGTCTGAATTTGTTCCAATCCTACCCGTACTTCCTTAAGTTCCTTTTCTGAATATATATTAATTTTTTCTAATGCTTTTGCCCAGGCACGGTTGACCGCAAGATCTTCACGCCATAAACGCCAATCCACGTTTATCGAGCGGCTGAATGATTCCATCTCAGGATTGGTTTCAGAATCAAATCGTCCGGACCAGGCTTTAGTTGGATTTTTTTTCATATCTGACAACAATCATTTTATTTCTATTAGATTCCGCATCAAGCACGAAATTACAATATATCCTGCATCTTTAATATTAGCTGCTAGTACCTTTAGTTCACTTTAGGCACTTTAGGCACTTTAGGCACTTTAGGCACTTTAGGCACTTTAGGCACTTTAGGCACTTTAGGCACTTTAGGCACTTTAGGCACTTTAGGCACTTAATTTAATCTCTCTTAAACTTGCTGTAATCAGGCTGGTGGTACTCGCTTTTCCCTGTCCCTTCGATATCGATCAAAGCTTTCACCTTAAGCGGCAATCCGAAAATATTGATAAATCCCTCAGCATCCTGCTGGTTATAAACATCCTCTTCACCAAAGGTTGCATAATCTTCCCGGTAGAGAGAATAGGGCGACTGACGGCCTTCCACAATCACATTACCTTTGTACAATTTAAGACGAACCGAGCCCGTTACCCTCTCTTGCGTATGCTCAACGAAGGCATCAAGCGCCTGTCTTAAGGGAGTGAACCACTGGCCGTAATAAACCAGTTCCGCATATTTAGGTGCAATACTCTCTTTAAAATGCATCAATTGACCGGCAAGGACAAGACACTCCAATTCCTGGTGCGCTTTATACAATAATGTTCCACCAGGTGTTTCATATACGCCACGCGATTTCATACCAACCAATCGATTCTCCACCATATCGATTCTGCCAATGCCATTTTCGCCGGCGCTTCTGTTCAGGCGTTCAAGTAATTCGACAGGATCAAATTCGATGCCGTCAATTTTCGTTGGGACGCCTCGCTCGAAATCAATGGTGAGAATTGTTGGCTGGTCCGGCGCTTCTTCCGGAGAGATGGAAAGCCCGTAAACATCACCAGGGGCACTTTGCCAGGGATCCTCTAAGCCACCGCCTTCACTGCTGCGGTGCCAGATATTTTGGTCATGACTGTAAATTTTATCCGGTGTTGCAGTAATGGGAATATTATGTTCATGAGCATAACGAATTGCATCTTCCCGGGAACGGATATCCCATTCACGCCAGGGAGCGATCACACGAAGCGTCGGATTCAGCGCTTTATAGGTGAGTTCAAATCGCACCTGGTCATTGCCTTTTCCGGTACATCCATGACACAACGCATCAGCATTTTCTTTCTCCGCAATTTCGACCTGTCTTTTTGCGATCAATGGGCGGGCAAAGGAAGTTCCTAACAAGTAATGACCTTCGTAAACGGCGCCTGCTTTCATGGTCGGATAAATAAAATCGACGATAAATTCTTCGCGAAGATCCTCAATATAAACTTTACTGGCTCCGGTCGCGAGCGCTTTTTCTCGTAAGCCATGTAACTCCTCTCCCTGGCCAAGATCTGCTGCCACTGCTATTACTTCACAGCCATAGTTTTCCTTCAGCCATGGGATGATAATTGAAGTATCCAATCCTCCCGAATATGCCAAGACTACTTTTTTTACATCCATTTCTGCCTCATGATAGTTGAATTGATAATTTTACATGGCAAGTTAGTTGTTTTAGGATAAACAATTCAAATTTAAATTGCACGGTTGAATTTTTGCAGGAGGAGATTTTTGGTTATAATAATCTGAGAACTAACATATGCAATGCATCAACCGTGTTGATTCTCCTAAATTATGACTAAAACAGAATGCGATAGGTGAAACAGAGAGCGGGAGAATAAAAAGAAAAAAGAAAAGAAACTGTCAACATTTTTCAAGACGACACTGGTGGAATCCGTTATCCGGTATCCGGCATCCAGTATCTAGCATCCGGCTTCCTCCCAATAAAAAAGGGCCATCTTAAATCTGACGACCCTTGAGTGTAAAACCTCCTTGTTGTCGTGGGGATTATTGCGCCGCTAATGCATAGCGTGAAAAATGCGGCAGCTTGGCTTTTACAATCTCGATTTCACCCCTTCTTATATTTACGTTCAGTTTTTTCCAGGTCATTTTCTCCCATTTGCCATCTTCCGTGTCGTAGTAAAGGC
>JADFJB010000149.1 GCA_022566355.1 candidate division KSB1 bacterium | reverse complement strand
GCGAATGGATATTAAGGAAGCAGTATAAGACTAACAATCCATGGCATGAAGTGTTTAAGGTTTACTTTAAGAATCCTAAGCATCCGATTAATGAGTTATCTAAGAGGTTGGTGTGAGTTTTAAAAAGTGGTGGGAGATTAATGGCAAGTTAAATATAAAGGAATGGCAATACGAGGATAAATATTTAAAATCTAAATTTGACAAAATATCGGCAGAGACGGATATTTATATTAATCCATCTCATACTCAAATGGGTAATCAAGGTAAAATGCAAAAACGTAGAGAGTTTCTCTCGCAAGATAACAAAATTTATTGTTCAGTAGCAAATCTGGATTTAAAGAAACATAGAGAAAGTAAAAAAGATAACGCATTAGTTTCTTTGAATTCCTTTAAATCTTTGCAATATTGTTTTTATAATAGCAAGAATATAGTAGGTAGCGTTTTAGGTGACTCTAAAAAATATTTGTTCAAGAAATATGTAATTGAAAACTTTTTTAATTAATCTTTTGGCTGCCTCTAACCCATCGTTCAACCCGAATTTGCAAGCCGTTGATTTTTTAGTTTTTCTGTACGGTTTAGTTCAAGTTTTGCGCGGCTATCAAGTTCATTGCCTGCTGTCAAATCGGGTTAACTTGCGTCGATATAAAGATGTTACAAGATGACAAAGATTGAGAAAATAATAAAGGAGGTAAGTGATTTACATGAATTTTAAAAAAATACAAGCAATAAAAAAGAACATAGCTTAGCACTCAAAGAACTCTCAATATTGCTTTTTGTTTATTTGTATCAGACTTTTCAACAGCCCCAATCAGCGAAAAAGGTTTAGTCCTTTATCATAAAATGTTAATCAATTAAATAATTGCTTCTTATGCGAATATCTACCATTTTGTAAATAAATCACCCTATAAATATTGAGATATGCATAAAATCCCCCGCAAATTCTTCATTTTCATCTGTTTATTTATTTCAATCAACACCA
Source organism: candidate division KSB1 bacterium (assembly GCA_022566355.1). Lineage (NCBI taxonomy): Bacteria > Pseudomonadati > Candidatus Zhuqueibacterota bacterium. The sequence goes on along the minus strand of JADFJB010000149.1, from coordinate 8,931 downwards.
TAGCTTCGCCAACCTTATCAAATTCTTACCAATCTCAGGAAAACGATCAAAAGCAAATAGATAGATATTTTGCCATTGGTAAAATTTTAATCAACCAGGAAAAGTGGAGCAAGGCTTCTAAGGAATTCGACAAAATCTTGAAGTTGGAACCCGAAAATATAGAAGCGCATTATTACCGGGGTATTTGTCATAGAGAATATGGTAAATTCCGACGGTTAGTGGCTTTTGTTCATGACTGGCCAAATGCTGAAAAGCATTTTAAAAAAGTGATAACGAAGGATTCTTTGTTCAAAGATATTTTCTTTCAATTTGCTTTATTGCAAAGATATCGAAAGAAATATACCGAGGCTATTCAACTAGGCCATAAGCAAATTCGGCTGAAGCCGCAAATAATTAAGGCTCAAATTGGCTTATTGGATCTATACCGCCATTATATCGATCACAAAAAACTGGATGAAGCCATATCGTGGTTATCCCGGCAACAGTGGGACCAGGCCAGTTACTACATTGGCGAAAAGTTTCGCCGGGAAGGTAAGACTCAAGAAGCGGATTCCATCTTTCAAGAATTGCTCGCTAATGATTTAAACATGAGTAAACAACCCATATTTCTCTCAATGATTCGCGTTCAATTTGCTAATAATGAGTTAGATGACCTTGGAAATTATTTTTGGCGGGCTGTCGACGGAATTCAATCTCACCTGGATTCGGATCTTGTTTTCGAAGATATCAAATATATAGTCACTGAGGACGAGTTTGATTCCTATCGGGCAATGGATTCGGTGAACGACAAGATAACATTTTTTCGAACTTTTTGGGCCAGTCGCGATCCGACACCAGCGTCAGAGCAAAACGCCAGGCTTATAGAACATTACCGTCGATTGATTTATGCAGAAGAAAACTATGAGTTCGATGGTTTTCGTACCTGGGCCAACAATCCGGATAAGTTGAACTATATTCAATTTCCCGAAACTTTTAAATTGAATCATTGGCTGGATGACCGCGGTGTAATTTATCTTCGACATGGCCTGCCGGACGATGAAATCAGATCTGTGGCAAAAGTCAGCAACCAATCCTGGTTATATTATGCCAGGGAAGCAAATCCTGAAATGACCTTTCATTTTCTAAAACCGGGCGAGGTCTGGCGCTTAAGTGCAAAACTCGATGACCCGGCAATGTTGAGTGATCGTTATCACTGGAATTCGGGATATTATAGAGCAAATCAAATTTCAATGGGTGAGCGTTTAGCCGCCAGTGAGGACATGGCTATTCAGCGAAGCAAGGAAGTTACAATAGCGTTGACAACCGATCGCCATAGCTGGGATCGCGAAATCAAACCATTGGACCTCCCGTACACTATTGTGACTTTCAAGGGTGAATCCGGCAAAACTACTCTTGAAGTGTATTATGGATTTCCAATTCAAACCATAGCCAAGTCTTTGGCAGATACGGTAACTGTTATGCAAATTGAAAGCGGTCTGGCAGTACACGGTATGGATTGGCACAAAATTCTGCAGCAACCGCGAATTCTGGACATTCCTTTTAAACGAAGTGAGTTACATGCGAAAGATTTAATTTTTGACCTATTTCGTGCGACAATGGAACCGGACTCTTATCGCGTCGCTTTTCATGCTAAACCAAATCATACAAATTTATTGGGTGGTTATCAAAACCTGTTGGTGAATTTACCGGATTATTCGGCCAACATATTGAGTATAAGTGATATTCTATTGGCAACGTCCATTCATGCATCGGATAGCCCGGGAAAGTTTACCAGGCATGGGCTCAAAATTACTCCAAACATCATGAAAAGTTTTGAAATTGACCGGCCGGTTTATATTTATTTTGAGATTTATAACCTGGAACTCGCTACCGAAATGAGCTCTTTTTCAATCGAGTACACCATTCAATCAAAAAAAGCCAACAAAGGAAAAATATTCGGTTTATTTGGCAAGGGAAAGAAAACATCCGTCACTGTTAGTTCGGATCGGAAAAGTAACTCTACATTTTCTTTTGAACATCTCGCCATTGATGTAAGTAATTTAAAAAAAGGTGAATATACCCTTAATATAAAAGTAACGGATCAAAAAAACCAGCGATCTGCCAACAAAGAAACATCACTAACTTTAAGGTAACTAACCTGGATTATTCAATAATTGCAAAAAGACCTGGCAGGTTTCAAACTCCAATTTTCAAAAAATAATTTTTTTTTGAGAAAAAAACCTGCCAGGTCTTAGGTCGTAAATTATTGCAAAAAAGGAGAAAATAATTATGGCAGAACAAGGGTCCACGGGAAATGTAATAGCTGCATTGGCTAGTTTTTTTATTCCGGGTTTGGGACAGCTTTTACAAGGCAGGTTAGGAATGGCAATTATTCATTTTGTTCTGGCGGCAGGGTTATGGATTTTTATGCTGGGATGGATCATTCATATTTGGTCGATCATTGACGCTGCAAGATTTAAAGCGTAGATGGTTAGTTCTAAATAAATAGGTAATTCCTGGAGCAAATAATGGATTTTAAAAAGATATGATTTCAATTCATATTTATTTTATTGATCTTTTCTTTCCTGGGTGAAAATTGAAAAATATAAAAATAGCGATGATTGTTTTTCTAGTTTTACTATTGGTTTCCGTTTGTGCCTATAGCCAACATCATGAATCTGCCGCTGAAGTTCTTGAAAAAAGTATCCGCTATCATGATCCTGCCAACCGCTGGCAAACTTTTCACCAAACTTTAAATTTGGAAGAAAGCCGTCCCAACGGAACCTTGAGACAGGTTTCAGTAACCCTGGATATCCTCAACGAACTGTTTACCTATGAAATGCAGGATGGTGAAATCCATATTACCAGGGTTCTTGACCGAGATTCTTGTTCTGCAAGCTTGAATGGTTCTGTGCAGTTTTCAAAAGAAGAGGAAGAAAAATACCGGTTATCCTGCGATCGGATAAAATGGTACAGAAATTATTATCTGTATCTTTATGGCTTACCCATGAAACTCAAAGATCCGGGGACAAACCTTGCCGATCAAGTAATGAACTCAAAATTTTTGGGCAAAGAAGTCTTGAGTCTGAAGGTCACTTATGATGAATCCGTCGGAAATGATATTTGGTACTTTTATTTTGATCCGACAAATTATCGGCTTGTGGGTTACCGGTTTTATCATGATGAAAGCAAAAATGATGGTGAATATATCACACTGGAAGATGAATATAAAATTGGAGAAATGCGGTTGCCAAAAATACGGAAATGGTATTTCAATAAGGATCAAAAATACCTGGGAACGGACACTTTGCGATCACATGAATAAGTCAATAAAATATTTATAAAATCGATCATTGAAAGACTTGGTGATATCATCTTAATTACCCGGAGGTTATTGTGTTGTTTGTAAATCGAATCGTATCATGCTTACTCATTAATTTGGTTTTTTTGGCTATAACCAGTTGCTCTACAAAGAATCTGATAGAAGCAGATTTGGTTTTAACCAACGGCAAAATCTGGACGGTAGACAAAGAGAACCCAACTGCAGAAGCTTTAGCTGTTTGGCGGGATCGTATTTTAGCAGTTGGGAGTTCGAAAGATATTGATTCATTTATAGGTGGTAATACAAAAGTAATCGATCTTAAAGGTAAATTAGTCCTGCCGGGATTTAACGATAATCATACTCATTTCGTAGAAGGAGGATTCTGGATGACCGGGGTTAAATTGAAAGATGCCAAAGATGAAGAAGAATTCGGGCAGCGCTTGGCTGAGAAATCCATTGAGTTACCGGAAGGTGTCTGGATTACCGGTGGTACCTGGGACCACGACAACTGGCCAGGCGGCAATTTACCAACAGCAGAGTTGATTGATCGATATGTAACGGACCGGCCTGTATTTGTGAGTCGTTATGATGGTCACATGTCTGTTGCAAATAGTACGGCTCTGAAGCTGGCCAGGGTCACTGCCGCAACAATGGATCCCCCCGGAGGAATAATCGTGCGCAAACCGGGTTCTAATGAACCCTCCGGTGTGCTTAAGGATACAGCGCAAGACTTGGTTTTGCGGGTAATTCCTCCACCGAGTGAAATTGAAATTCGTGGAGCTCTGGAAGCGGCATTGGCTGAAGCCAGACGAGTTGGTACTACCAGTTTACAAGACATGAACTTGAATCCAACCACACTGCGAATTTACCAGGAAATCCTTCACGAGGGAAAACTGACTGCAAGAATCGATGGACGCTGGACATTGAAACGCTGGCATGAATTGGCTGATATGGGTATCATCAAGAATTTTCGGGATCAAAATTGGATTAAAATCGGGGGTCTTAAAGAATATGTCGATGGTTCCCTGGGTTCGAGTACTGCTTTATTTTTTGAACCCTATGTGCAAGATCCAAGCACCCGCGGTGTTTATACTACTCAACCGGCAGAATTGAAGCGAAACATTCTGGAAGCCGATCGTGCCGGATTACACCTGGCAATTCATGCGATAGGGGATAGCGCCAATTCGGTTTTATTGGATATCTTTGCCGAAGCCATCCAAAAAAATGGTCCCAGGGACCGCCGTTTTAGAGTTGAGCATGCCCAGCACATTCATCCTCAGGATTTCAAACGCTATGCAGACCTGGGTGTTATCGCTTGCGTCCAGCCCTACCATGCCATTGATGATGGACGCTGGGCTGAAAAACGAATCGGGCATGAACGCTGCAAAACCACCTATGCATTTCGCACTTTTCTGGACAGTGGTGTTAAATTAAGTTTTGGCTCGGATTGGACCGTCGCACCCCTCGATCCCATCTTGGGTATTGATGCGGCAGTCACTCGCCGAACTACGGATGGTGCCAATCCGGATGGCTGGTTCCCGGAACAGAAAATCACGGTTGAAGAAGCTATCGAAGCCTATACCCTTACTTCAGCATTTGCCGCTTTTGACGAGGACATTAAGGGATCTATCAGTCCCGGGAAACTTGCTGATTTGGTAGTCTTGTCTCAAGATCTATTGACCATAGATCCGAATGCTATCCCTGAAACCGAAGTGTTATATACCATTGTTGGCGGTAAAGTTGTGTTTGCCAAAGAATGACAACTTTGTTCTTAATTGGTAACTATTTATTTAAGACAAATATTTAACTATTTTTCTCCGGTTTCTGAAACTTCAGTTATTTTCAAAAGTAAATATACTTACAACATAACGTAAACACATGAGATATCGAATCTAAAGATTGGTCAAAAAAGAAGTCAAAAAAATGAAAACTACACAATCTGCAAAGGCTTTTTTCCTAACGGATTTTTATGGAAATATTAATCACGCAAATCTATGCGCATGTAAGAGTCTAGGATATAGTCGCGAGGAGTTACTGAATCTGTCATTAGACCAGGTTTATTTGGAAGCCACACCAACGAAATTAGCTAATGTAATCACAAAATTAAGTCCAGGTAATCCCCTTACTTTAGAAGGAAAATTCAAAAATAAGAAGGGTGAAATATCGCTTGTCGAAATCCGTGTCTGTTTATTGAAAGAAGCTGATAATCAATTGATCTTTGTTTTTACCGCTGATATAGCCGAAAAAACTCCTACGAAAATTGAACATAATAATTGTAACGAAACAGCTGCGGTCCTGTAAATTTCTTTACTTACCACAAAATGCCTGTTTTTAATGCTTCATAGCGCTATATTCCATCGCTACAAAATATACTATTCAAACATGGAAATATAGCCATGTTTATTCCATTTTTTAAAATACATCAACTCAATATTTTTAACATTAGAGGAAGTTTGACCCTTTTAGTTATCTCAGTCGTAATATGCTCTTGTAATAATATGGAAGTAGATGGTCCTAAGGATATCCGGACTGGATTAACGGGCGGCGAGCAAAAAGGCTCCTGGTTTACGCGGGCACCACTTCCAACAGCACGACAAGAAATGCCCCTCACATTGTTCAATGGGAAAATTTACGTTCCAGGTGGTTTCAACGAGGAAGCCTCCGGTTCTTCATTGGTAGAAGTCTTTGATCCTTCTTCAAACAAATGGTCATCAATTCCCAATCTACCTACTCCACTTAACCATCTAACCATGGTGGGTTTAAATGATAAATTGTACGTTATCGGAGGCTATTTAGGCAGCAGTTTTATTGCTCATAATAAGGTGTATGAGTATAATTTCCAGACAGAAGATTGGAACCTTAAAAGTCCAATGTTTACATCACGGGGTGCACATGTTTCTGTAGAATATGATGGAAAGATTTATGCTATCGGCGGGGCGAATAGTTCAGGGGTTCTATCCGTAAACGAGGTTTATGACCCGACATCAGATTCCTGGACTATATTGGAACCAATGCCCACCAAACAAGATCACCTGGCAGCCGCAGTCCTCGATTCGCTGATTTATGTAGTTGGTGGCAGAAACAGTCAGTTTGTCAACCAACGCAGCCTGCACGCCTATTCTCCTGCCAGTGATAGTTGGCATACATTGGCAGATATGCCTACAGCGCGAGGCGGTTTGGCGGCAGCAGCCATGAATGGGAAATTGTATGTTTTTGGGGGAGAATTTTTTAGTCCAGGAAGCTCGGGTGTTTTCAAAGAAAATGAGGAATATGATCCGGTTACCAATACCTGGCGGTCAGTCACCTCACTGCGAACGCCTCGCCACGGTATGAGTGCAGTTACAGTTGCCGATACAATCTTCGTTATTGGAGGTGGACCGGTTGCAGGTTTTGGAGTTACGGATGTTAATCAGGGTTTCACGTTTGCCCCTAAAGAGAATTGATGGTTGCCGCTTAACGAATAAGCGATATTAACACATTGTGTTTACCCACTGAAATGAAGTGAAAAAAACAATGAATTTATATAAAAGTTAGGATGCAATTAAAGAAAATGATCAAGATAAAATTTGACGACTCGGATGCTGAAGGGTTCAAAAAGATTATTGACTCCATTGTAGATAATTTGATAAGAACTTTTAAATCCAGATGAAATTTCAGTCGTTAGAATTAAGAACTGGTTTGACCATAAGTGGCTTAATTATACAGGTAAAGAGATTCTTAAATACGATTTAAAAACACATCCTGGTATTCCATTCGTCCTTGAACCCTTTTGGAATAAATAAATAACAATTTCCCCATTCAACCCTGACCGAGTATTATCTGAATCACTGTTTAGATTAAAGGAGATTCAGAATAAAAAATTTGAGGAACTACTTCACACCTACCAAGGAAGCACAAAAAACCGAAACAACTTTATTTCGAAACGAACCAATAGTGGTTTATGCATTTGGATCTCTTCTAATTCGGAGCAAAACAGACAAGGAAGTATGATGGTCTACCATGTCAAAGATTCTGAAATTCAGACATGGTATATAAGCATTGAAGAGAAAGATGAATGGAAAGTCAGTAAACAAAAGGAATTGATAATAATCGAATTCAGTTGATGTTGACCGAATTAAATGAAAATTACAAAAACCGTACTGTTTCCGTAGAAAACAGACAAATTAAATATTTTTTGTTAAGTGCATGGATGAATACATTAAGACAAAAGAAAGGAGCATCGATCCATGCTAAGGAAGAAATATTCATCGAGTTATAAAGTTCGAACAGTTTTAGAAGGTCTGAAATTGCCTGAAGGTATAGCGGCTTACTGTCGTCAACGAGGAATTAGTGAGGTTCAGTTTTATCAATGGCAGAAGCAAATGATTAGCAATGCAGATGCGCTATTTACAAAATTACCCAAGACAACGGAGCGCAAGATAAATAACCTGGAAGAGGAATTAAGGCGCAAAGATCATATCATAGCCGTTGTCACAGAAGAGGCGTTAGAGCTTAAAAAAAAACTTACCGATTAGGCAAATACCGTCATTTGAGTATGGAAATCAAATTGGATCTATCAGATATGTTAGACAGATATAGCCACTATGGCTGGAGTAAAAGAGCTATTTGCAGTAAATGGAGAATTAACATCCAACGGTTTTATTCACTGAAAAAGAAAACTCCCCAAAACGATAAGACACTTCGAAGAATTCAATTGAATACAATTACCCAAGAAGAAAAGCAAGCCGTTAAAGATTATGCTCTTTCACACACCCAGTATAATCATCGAGAACTCAGCTATCGAATGATTGATGAAAACATTGCTTTTATGAGTTCTTCGAGTGTTTATCGTATCTTAAGAGAAAACAATCTCTTACCCATCAGAAAATCCAGATCAAAGCCAGAGAATTGGGCTCCACATGAAAAGCCTTGTTATCCGGATCAAGTTTGGCAAACCGATTTGATGGTCATTACTTTCGGAAATAGAGATTACTATTTTCTATCCTATATGGATATCTACTCTCGTTTCATCGTGTTTCATAAACTTTGCACCTCAATGACTGGCGATAGCATCAAAGAAGCAACCCAGCAAGCATTTAAAAAAACCAATAAGAAACCGAAAGTTGTTCAATCCGATAACGGCAGCTGTTATATTAGCCAGGAGTATCGCAGCTATTTAGCAAAATCAGAAATTAACCACCACCGCATCCATCCTCATTGTCCAAATGAGAATGCTGAAATTGAACGATACCACAGAACAGTTAGAGAACTTCTTGATCCGTATGAAGCCAAGAACTTTAGCCATTTGCTCGAACTTATCAAAGAACAGATTCATATTTACAACTATTGTCGTTATCACTCTGCTATCGGTTTTATTACACCACATTCTAAATACACTAACAAAGAAGAAAAAATATTTATAAAAAGAAAACAAAAATTAAAAAGAGCAAAAGAAAAAAGAATAAAATGGAATATACAACTAAATGAATCTAAAAAATTTGAACAAAAAGCAGCATGAGCACTAAACTAAAATATTTCTAAATGTCTGGTTTTTGGGTGAAACAATTGGTTTCTACTAACTAATTTCGGGTTTAATGCATCCCAGATAATGACATGAGTATCCAAAGTTACCATTATTCCATTACTTTCCA
>JADFJB010000148.1 GCA_022566355.1 candidate division KSB1 bacterium | reverse complement strand
TTGTAAGAGATACTGCTGTTATGATTTCAACAACAGAAGGATTAGAACTGAGGTAAGAATACATCTGAGAAAAGCCTGATTCTTCCTGAACCAATACCCTAAGCAGAGGCCTGAATGGGATCAGGAGAACAAAGTTTATGATGAACAGGTCGATAAAAAACGCGGCAATCCTTTTCCATAGCGGGGCTGTGCCGACATATTCCCTTTCTTTAGGCAGGTTCAGCTTCATTTTTAGCGTATGTAATCCAGATCTGCGCCGCCAATATTCTTTAATTTCTTGAGCGCCATTGTCTTTGAAACTTCATTTAATTGCTCGGATTTTTTCAGGATTTCGGATTCTATATCTTTTATTTCCCTGTCGAGCCAAAACCTTCTTTACCTCTTGCTGTCTTAGGGAGATTTTTAACCTCTTTAAGTTTTCCTTTTGCTATCGGGCATAAAATCATTTGAGCAATCCTGTCACCTGATTTTACTACAAATGATTTTTTACTCAAATTTATTCAGAGGCTAATTGCACCACCGCCCAAACTTTCAATGGCTGTGGGGCTTCTCTACCACCAGAACCACCCATCCCACCACCTCTACCTCCCTGTCCACCACCACCACGCCTTCCTCCACCCCCTATACGATCTCGTCCGCCACCCATGCCACCGCTACCCATTCGATCACCCATCATTCCCCGGTCCATTTCCTGGGTTTCCAAACCGATCCCAATTAGACTTCCCGGTTCAATATTGATTGCATAATTGTATAAACCCTCTGCTTTTAATGGAAGTTTTAGTTCGTAAACAAAACTTCCCCGTGATGGATTTGCTTTCACTTCCAATCCTTGAATTTCCGAAACTCCAAGTCTCGTTCGATCTCCATCATCAGGTCCAAGGATTTCCAGTTCGTACATTGCCTGGAAGAAAATATCCTCCATTTGTGCCTGGTTTCGTTCTTCCCTCATTTCGCGCATGGACATCCCGGATTCTGTCATTCCTATTGGAAAACGGATGCCAAAAGTTTTTTTCTTGCCGCCTAGTGGATCTAACCAGAGGGTAAAACCCATAAACATCATCTGGCTTCTAATTTGGCGATCGTTTGTTACTAAACTAAGGTATAAATATTCCGCATCATTCATCAATCCGACCGAAATTTTATCCTTTTCTAATAACTGCATTTGACCCGACCAATCATCATAATTTCCATCAATAATAATCTCCCGATCCAATGAGGGACTTTCCAGGTTTAACTTTTTACACGCGGACAATGCCGGTATCATCAACAGAAATACAAATGCTGGCTTTACTAAATTAGGAATTGTGGATTTTATGTTTAGTGTTTTCATTAAATCCTCCGGATGAAATTTTGTTTATGATTTATTCTCATACCATTACATTAATGGAAATAAATAGGTTCATAATAATTTATCAGCGTATTTTGGGTTTAATACTATCAAATACCTGATTAGAATAGAATTTTGTGATGAACACCGTTTAGAAGGGACAGTAAGAGTGATTATGGGCCAGACTTTGAAAAATAACAAGTACTGATGTGAAACTTTGTTTTTTGAACAAACTTTTTATTAGCTGTATTTTCTTTTTTGACAGGATTAACTAGATATACTAGATTATTATCCTGATAATCCTGTTTATCCTGTCTAAAAATGAACATCTAGATCATGGTTAATGCAGGTTAGTTAACACTGGTTCATTGTTTTTATTATTCCGTCCCTGAAGTCCTGCATCCTATCCCACTATAACGCCGCTAATCCCAAACTTTGAACGCAATGCCAACCAAGTTTGTATTCATGTCCGTATATAATGTTGCTATCAATTATTTTTTGCTTAGTTAAGGCTTGACTTAGCTTTGCATACATGTTAATTTTACGCTGAAGTCAAAATAAAAATCTAAAAGAAGTTTAAGAGTAAAAACAATAGTGAAGATCACAATCGAAGGCCTAAACAAAGTTTACAACCGCACAAATCATGCAATAAAAAACATCAATTTACAGATCGATAGTGGCATGTTTGGATTATTAGGGCCCAATGGCGCCGGCAAAACAACCCTGATGCGGATATTAGTAACCCTGATAAAACCGACTTCAGGGGTTGTAAAAGTGAACGATCTGGATTTACAGAAAAATCGACGTGAAATTCGCGCCATGTTAGGTTACCTGCCGCAAGAATTTCATTCCTTTTCGAAACTAAAAACCTGGGAGTTTTTGGATTATGTCGCTCGCCTGGTAGGATTAAAAGAAAAAGCGAAGCGTAGAAATGCTGTGGATGAATTGCTGGAACAGGTCGGTCTCTTTGATGTCCGGGATCGACAGGCAAATAAACTGTCGGGGGGGATGAAACGTCGGTTGGGTATTGCCCAGGCGTTGATTGGAGAGCCTAAAGTGGTGATCGTCGACGAGCCGACAACAGGGTTGGACCCCGAAGAGAGAATAAAATTCAGAAACTTGCTTGCCAATATGAGCCGGAAAGATATCATCATCATCCTATCTACTCATATTATTGGAGATATCTCAAGCACATGCCGCAATATGGCATTGTTGAATGAAGGTGAGATCGTTTTCCAGGGAGCACCGGATGAGTTAATTGAGCAAGCAAAAGATCATGTCTGGCAAGTTGATGCATTGGACAATGAGCTGGAGACCCTGAAAGAAAAATTCCCAGTGATTTCAACAGTCCCTACAGACAGAGGTTGGGAAGTTCAGCTGGTTGCTGATGAACTCGATGGCTATAAAGGCAAAAAGATCGAGCCTAATCTGGAGCATGCTTATGTCTATTTTATGGAGTTTGGTATTGATCAGAAAGTCAATTAAAATCACCCTGAGCTCGGGGTTGAAGGGTGGTACGACTTTCTAAAGAATAACATTCTTCGGCTCCGCTCTGTATGGCTTGATTTTGTCATACTTACCTTTTTAACCTGCTCGGAGCAATGATTCAGAATATAACATTCGTAGAATTTAACTTTATAAAGGAATTAAACCATGCTGTCTATATTTAACATTTTGACAGTTGCTCGATATGAAATCAAGACGCTTTTAAGGGGTTGGTTTTTTCGTGTTTTTGCGGTGTTTTCAATTGTCACCCTGGTTATTCTTAACCTGCTCGTTTTGACGGATATTGGATTTGCTCGATGGATGTTTCGTGGAATCCCTTCCTCTATTCCTTATATGAACTTATTATTGTTAAATGTTGTGCAGGCAGTTATTGCAGTTTTCCTGGCTTCCGATTTTTTGAAGAGGGATAAAAAGCTTGACACCACCGAAGTCGTTTATATGCGGTCAATGACAAACGGCGATTACGTTTTCGGCAAAACCGTTGGTATCTTGTTTGTTTTTGCATTATTGAATCTGGCTGTGTTGCTAATTTCCGCTATTTTTAATCTTCTTATCACTGATGTACCCTTTAATCCAATGCCATACATCTATTATCTTTTGCTACTCAGTATTCCGACACTGATTTATATTTTTGGCTTATCCTTTTTGACTATGTCCCTGATCCGTAACCAAGCTGTTACGTTCATTCTGCTTCTGGGTTATATTGCCTCAACTCTTTTTTTATTCGATCAGAAACTCTATCATTTATTTGATTATATGGCATTCAATGTGCCATTGTTGTATTCAGATTTCATAGGCTTTGGCAACCTGGATAGTATCCTCCTCCATCGCGGGATTTATACTTTTCTGGGGCTGAGTTTTATCTTTGCGACTGTCTACCTGTTAAAACGATTGCCGCAATCCAGGCTATTAACTCGATTTTCCCTGGTAGCTTCTATCCTATTCTTTTTTGCAGGTTTGACGATGGCAAATATATATGTGTCAAAATTTTCTGAAGGTAAAAATCTGCGACAAGATATGGTTGAAATCAACAACAAACTCTATGATGAGCCTGTTGTTTCGACTCTATCCTCTGACATCGATTTAATCCACGCAGGTAATGGAATCCAGGTAAAAGCTAATCTAATCATTCAAAATAACACATCTCAAATCATCGATCGCTACATTTTCAGTCTTAATCCCGGCTTAACTGTGCAGAGGGTTAAGGCGGATTCACGAGAGTTAGACTTTACGAGGGAAATGCACATACTGTCGGTTACTCCTTTCGAGCAGCTTTTACCTCAGACAACGGATTCATTAACAATCAGTTATAGCGGTACAATTAATGAGGAAGCCAGTTACTTAGATGTAGAAAACGCCGTACGGGAAAAGAACTTTCACTTGGGCATTATTAATGTGGATAAGCGTTATGCTTTCGTCTCTGCAGATTACGTTCTTCTTTCGCCCGAAAACTTGTGGTATCCAATTCCTGGCGTTACATATAGCTCCAATCATCCCGAGTACCACAATCAGGAATTTGTCCGATTTCAATTGACTGTCGAGACGAAAAACGCATTAACTGTGATATCCCAGGGAGCGGGGACAAGGCTTGAAAATGGTAAATACTCATTCAAACCTGAGAATCCGTTAACGCAATTGTCTTTGGTTATTGGTCCTTATGAAAAGCGTTCCATAATGGTTGATTCCGTTCATTTCAATTTGTTTACATTAAACAGACATAATTATTTTATGCCCTATTTTGATGAGCTGGGAGATACTCTTGCGTCTATTATCAGCGAACTCAAGCAGGATTATGAGCGAGATCTGAACCTGGCGTACCCGTTTCCGAGATTATCACTTGTGGAAATTCCTATTCAATTCAGGACCTACGCAAGAATGTGGACCATCAGCCGCGAGACAGTACAGCCGGAAATGGTATGGCTACCGGAAAATGGCATACTCCTCACTGGAGCTGATTTCAAACAAGGATTACGCCAGGAACAAAGACGAATTGAGCGCAGTAACCAGGCCGTACTTCCCCAGGAGATACAGAGAAGAATATTTAATCGTTTCGTACTTTCGACATTTTCCAATAGCGCAAATCTTTCACGATTTTTCTTAGCGCGAGGCGCCTTTGCTGGAAGAGGCAGGCAAGGTGGTGGCCGTAATAACCAGGGATCTACGGCAGGAGCCACAATTACCGCTGCAACCGCACCGATTCTCTTTGGCAGTCCGGATATTTCTGAAAACGATTATTCGATTTATCCGAACTACTACACATTTGTGAACCATCTGAAATCCGAACGTTGGCCGATTTTAAATATCGCCTTTGAAACTTATTTAAAGGGTGGATCAAATAATCTTGCCAGTACTTTCCTGCGAGGAATGACCGGACTGAATGATGAAGAAAAAGCCAATTTGGCACTTATGGATAAAAGTTTGATCGAATTGTTGTCAGACCAATCAAATCGGGAAGTCGCTTACAATGCATTAAAGTCAAAGGGTAATTATCTTTTTACATTGATTCAGGGTAAAATTGGAACGGAAGAATTTCAGGACTTCCTAAATGAAATATTGGCTGAATATAAATTTCAAGCATTGGATTTCGAGACATTCAATGGGATGTTACAGGAACGTTTCCAATTGGACTTAGCAGCAGATATAGAAGCATGGGTTAACGATAGGCAATTACCTGGATTCTTAGTCAGCGATGTAATTGGTTACAAAGTTCTGGATATCGACAGAACCCGATACCAGGTAAAATTTAAGGTTACAAATCCTGAACCGGTAGGAGGATTGTTGGTGGCCTCATTTCGAACCTCTGGCAGGGGTGGATTCGGTGGAGGTGATCGAGGCGGCCGTGGACGCGGTGGTGGGCGTGGCTTTGGTGGCGGAGGCAGCCAACCTGCTATTGAAAAAATCATTCAAATAGGTGCTAATGAAACCAAAGAAATTGGTATCGTTCTCGACGACATGCCGCGTTTAATGACCATCAATACATTAATCTCTCAAAACCTGCCTGCTGTTTTGACCAGGTTTTTTGACGAGTTTGAATTGGTACGATCGGCAAAACCATTCGATGGCCAACGAATCCTCGACTATTCCATCTCACCAACAGCTTCAGACGAAATCATCGTTGATAATGAAGATCCCGGTTTTAAGATATTTAATACATCTTCGCAAAGTTTTCTCCAGGGATTAGTCAAGAATATGTCTTCTCAAAGTGAAGTAAAATACGCCGGTATTCAATTCTTTCAACCCTCTAAAAAATGGCAGGCAACGACACAATCAAATTTTTATGGCAGATATATTCACTCCGCTTATTATATCGAATCGGGCAATGGCGATAAGAAAGTTGCATGGAATGTTGTTTTGCCGGAAAGCGGGAATTATGACGTCTATAGTTATACTGTAAACATCAGACAAAGAAGATTTAGGGGGCAGAGCCAAAACCAGACAAAGGATAAATATCAGTTTCTGGTGTATCATGATGACGGCGTCGATGAGCCAATAATAAACTTAGCAGAAGTTGAAAATGGCTGGAATTTTTTAGGGACTTATTATTTTTCAGCCGATTCAGCAAAAGTTGAATTAACCAATAATTCAGAAGGCAGAATCGTCATTGCGGATGCTGTTAAGTGGGTGAAGAGATGATTCTAAAAGATAGCACAAAATCACCTTAGCTTGCGACAGAGTTGAACTCCATTGCGCAGTGGACTTGCATCGTGGAGTTGCCATCGACCTTGCTCGGGACAAACGCAACTCCTCGACGTGCATGGAATTAGATATAGTGAAAGGATAGGTCGCAATTGATAAAAATGATCTTAAATCTACAAGATAAGAGGTTATGTGAAAACAAGGAAGGAGTATTATTTAGCTTGAAATGGAGTGGTAACCGATGTTCAAAAATCCTAAGAATGTCACATCCGAGCGCTTACCCGGTAAAAACGTACAGGCACAAGTTTATCGTGGACCTATTTTTGGTTCATTTTGTTTTATTTATGGCACTATTTTTATCTAACTCTGGTTCTGCCCAAACAGTATTGACATTAGAAAATGCTCTAAATATCGCTTCGGAAAATAGCCCGGATATCAAACGCTCATTCTTAAATCTGGAAAGAAATCGAGAATCACTGAATGCACAAAATGCTGCCCTGAAATCGAATTTTTCCCTGTCGGTAACACCGTTTGATTTCAGTAGAGATCGGCAGTTCAATAGCCTGTTTTCTATCTGGAGTACCAGCGAAACCAAGCAATCTTTGGGAACGTTTAGGATCACCCAGCCTATCAAATGGTCGGATGGTACTCTGTCCTTGGTCAACCGATTTTCCTGGCAAGACGCCTTTAGTGATTTTCAGGGTGTACGAACAAAATCCTTCACTAATAATTTTTTTCTGAGCTTCGATCAGCCCATCTTTACTTATAACAGAACGAAACTTGATTTACAGGCACTAGAGTTGAATTTAGAAGATGCATCTTTAAGTTACTCGATTCAGAAGCTGGCCTTGGAGAGAAATGTGACGCAAGGATTTTATAATGTGTTTCAAAACCAGATGAGCGTGCAAATAGCCAATGAAGAATACATCAACCAGCAATCCAGTTATGAGATCATCAAGAATAAAGTAGATGCGGGAATTTCAGCAAAAGAAGAGCTTTACCAGGCGGAATTGAATCTTGCAACCAGCAAATCCAATTACCAAAACCAGCAAGTATTGTTGGAAAATGCAAAAGATCAATTTAAGCAACTCATTGGAATATCGTTGTTTGATGAAATTTCGGTGATTGCAGATGTGTCTCACGTGTCAGTAGAGGTCGAATTACAGAAAGCCATCGATCATGGAATTAGCAAAAGGATGGAGCTGCGACAAAGGGAAATCGATATAGAAAACTCACAATTTGATTTGATCAGAACATCGGCGACAAACGAATTTCAAGGAAATGTATCTTTATCGGTTGGACTTTTTGGCGACAATGAGCAATTTAACGATATCTATTCGAATCCCACAAACAGCCAGCAGATTGCGTTATCAGTGGAAATCCCATTGTGGGATTGGGGTGAAAAAAAATCACGTATGAAATCTGTCGAGGCGGTGGTTAAGGCCAACGAGCTTGGATTAGAAGATGAGAAGAACAATATCATCATTGCGATCAGGAGTGTTTACCGAAATCTGCAAAACCTGGAAAATCAAATTGAAATTGCGCGGCAAAATGAAAGAAATGCCCAGCTGACTTATGAAATTAATCGTGAACGTTATGAAAATGGCGATCTCACCAGTATGGATTTGAATTTGTTTCAAACCCAACTTTCTGAGAAGAAAATTGCACTAGTCAATGCTTTAATAAATTATAGAATCGAGTTATTGAATTTGAAAATCCAGTCGTTATGGGATTTCGAGAAGAACAGATCTGTGGCTCCAGATAGATTGTAAATTCGGAAAACTACTGAATAAAAATGAAAGAAATATAAATCAAATTTAATGTCATTTTGATTCCACTTATTGCAGAATAATTTCATGATCTTATTGGTCTGTCATTCCCGCATGCTTTAAGCGGGAATCTTGTTTCACAAAACCTTAGATCCCGATAAACTTGTGCCCGTACGCTTTTAACAGGTAAGCATTCGGGGATGACACAGTGGTAGTACTGTGTTGATCTAAAAAGACACAAACATGACAGTATGATTGTAGAGTTGAAAATTGTAGATTTATTTGAGAGGTAAGGAGCTTATAGTGTATAAAAGGAATTTCTGCTTATTTATCAGCTTTATTATTTTAGCCGGATGCGCTTCGGATGAAGTCTCATTGGATACTGAGATTTCTATTCCGGTGTCAGTAGAAGAAATCAAAAATAAACCTATCGAACAATATATCGATGCGACTGGAACGGTATATTCAACTGAGGAAGTAACTTTAAAGTCTGAAATTTCCGGCTATTACAAATTATTAACCAATCCTAAAACACGCCTGCCTTACGCCCTGGGAGATTTAGTGGAACAAGGCCAGGAGATCATTCACCTGGAAGATGCTGAATTTGAGAATAACATCAAACTCGAATCTCAGGTGCTTAATTTAGACATTTCGAAACGGGAATTCGACAAGCAAAAATCACTTTATGATAAAGGTGGTGTAACCCTTCGTGAATTAAAAAATGCTGAAATGGATTACATCAACGCCAAGTATTCTTACGAGAACGCGGGCATCCAGTTGGCCAAAATGAAAATAAAAGCGCCGTTTAGTGGTGTCATTGTGGAATTGCCATATTATACCAACGCTACCAGGATTGATGTGAATTTGTTGATGGTTAAGATCATGGATTACAGCCGCTTGTACATGAATGTTAACCTTTCTGATAAATACCTCAATGATGTAAAATTAGGTCAATCGGTTCGTTTAATAAATTACACATTACCTGATGATACTCTGATGGGTAAAATTACCCAGGTTTCGCCTGCGATCGATCCGGATACTCGCACTTTCAAAACATCGCTAACCATCGATAATCTGGATTGGTTGATGCGCCCGGGAATGTTTGTCAAAGCAGAAGTGATCATAGCAAGAAAAGACAGTGTGATCGTAATACCGAAAGACATTCTTCTGGCCAAACAAAGAGGAAAGACAGTTTTTATTGTCGAACGAGGTGCAGCCCGAGAACGTGTTATTACAACAGGATTGGAAAATCCAACCGAGGTTGAGGTCACCAACGGATTACGACTGAATGAGCGGTTAATCATTAAAGGGTTTGAGACGTTGAGGAATCGATCCAAAGTGAAAATAATACAGTAGTTAGGCAGATAGAGGATAGACGATAGACGATTGACGATTGACGATTGACGATGACGAATAAAATAACAAATCACAAATAAATCTCAAATTCAAAAAATCAAATTACCAAACAGAATCCAGTAGGACTTAGGAAGTTAGATGAAAAGGGCAGCCATTTCAATTCCTTCCAATATTGCAGAAGGCAGCAGTCGCGAAAGTGATAAAGATTTTAAGCGATTTTTAGAAATAGCCTTAGGTGCGGCGTTTGAACTGGAAACGCAATTGCTGATTTTTAAAGCAGCAACAAATTAACTTGGATAATTCATAAACCTTATCACTGTCATCCAGAAGGGATCTATTTTGCAACTATTTTATACTTACAATTATGCTTTTTAATTTTATGGAAATAGATCCCGTTACGCGACGGGATGACACTTTTGAAACTTCAAGCTTAATACTATAATTCATGAATAGATCAGGTTAACTGATCCAACCTCTCTTAAGAATTTATTTGAACAATTGAATGAAGAACAAAAAATGATCAGTGGATTTATGAAGAAGTTAGATGTTAGAAGCCTAGCCGTGAAAAGAAC
>JADFJB010000147.1 GCA_022566355.1 candidate division KSB1 bacterium | reverse complement strand
AAATTCAGGTAAGGTTTCCTTAATCGCACGAATCGCCCGGGGAATGATTCCTTCCGGATTATAATTCTCACTGCCATATGCATCTTTCTTCTCCGGAATACCAAAGAGCATCACGGCAGGGATTCCAAGCGCTGCAACTTCTTCTATTTCTCCGATCAATTTATCGATGGACCACTGAAAAACTCTCGGCATAGATTGAATAGGATGTTGTATATCGCTGCCATGCCGAACAAAAAGCGGGTACACAAAGTCAGCAGGATTCAATGTTGTTTCCTGCATCATTCGTCGCAAACTCTCATTCAAACGTAGCCTGCGTGGACGGATATGGGGAAATTCTATCGACATTTTTCTTTCTCTAGTAATTCTGATTGATCGAAATATTCTGTTAACTTAAAGGCAAGGTTTTTAAATGTGTTTTCTGATGTCTGCACAGAAACAGACAAGCCAGCCTGTCTAGCGGTTTCGGCTGTAATTGAACCAAAACAAGCGATACAAATGCCATCTAATAGTTTGATGTCGATCTCACTTATTTTCAGGCGATCGAGGAAATAAAAAATACTTGAAGAACTGGTAAATGTAATGGCATCAATTTCATTTTTAGCCAAACCTGCAGACAAGTCAAAGCCGCCCGTGCCAATTTTGGTTTGATAGGCCGCTATTGCCAGAACTTCAGCGCCCATTTCTGTCAGCTTTTCAGCCAAATAAGGGCGAGCCAGGTTTGATTGGGGCAATAAGATATTTTTTTCTGAAACAGACGGAAATACGTCAACCAGCGCTTCGACAGCATAATCCTCAGGCATTAGGTTCACATCGAGATTTAGATAATTCTCCACCGCAAGCGAGGTTGCAGGTCCTATAGCTGCAATATTTGCTGTATTGAGCCTGGAAGGAGATAATGATAATTCAGCAAGCCGATTAGCGATTGAAAAAACCGTATTTGCGCTTGTGAAAACAATCCAATCAAAATAGTCCTGGTCAGCTT
The DNA here is from genome assembly GCA_022566355.1 of candidate division KSB1 bacterium. Classification (NCBI taxonomy): domain Bacteria; kingdom Pseudomonadati; species Candidatus Zhuqueibacterota bacterium. Next base: position 9,397 of record JADFJB010000147.1, on the reverse strand, counting down.
TGTAAAGGGCTGAATCTAACTCTCTTGTGTCATCCGGGGCTGCGATTTCTATGCATGGATAAAATAATGGATTAGCGCCCTGTTCACGCAACAAGTTGGCCAACTCTCCTGCCTGGTGGATCGAACGTGTAATTACAATTTTTTTTGATTTCATGTTTCAACTTTAAGAAGCTCATTTGCACCAAGACCGATTGCTTTTTGTGCAAGCTCTATTCCTATTTTATATGCATCATCAACAAGTTGAACTGATTGTCTTTTGTCAACTTCTATCATTGATGAGCCATCTTGTGCAATAACCCGACCTCGTAAAAACAATGCATCGTTTTCAAATCTAGCAAATGCGGCAATGGGCAAAGAACAGCCTCCGCCCAAACCTGTTAAAAACGCTCTCTCGGCAGTTGTAGCCAATTGGGTTTCTAGATCGTTAATTGTTGCCAGTATTGAGGCCATTGACTCTTCATCACGGCATTGTATACCTAATGCCCCCTGTCCGGGTGCCGGTAACATTTGCTCAAAAGAAAGCACTTCACTAATGACATCTTCAAGCCCAAGACGTTCTAAACCAGCGAATGCTAAAATGATCGCATCATAGATACCTTCTCTATCTAAGGCTTTACGAACGCGGGTCTCCACGTTGCCACGAATGCTTTCCATTCTTAAGTCCGGACGCTTGTATAATACTTGTGAAGTCCTGCGGAAGCTGGTACTCCCAACTCTGGCGCCCACAGGTAGTTTTTCCAAAGTATATCCCTTCCTGCTTACTAAAACATCGAAAGCGGGCGCTCGTTTGGGTATTGCTCCAATCGTTAACCCAGGAGAACATTCCGTTGGTAAATCTTTCAAGCTATGCACTGCAAGGTCAATCGTACCTGACGACAAACCGGATTCCAGTTCGTCAGTGAAAATGCCTTTTCCACCAATCAATGGCAGTGGCGTATCCAGGATTTTATCACCGCGGCTGGTAATGGTTTCAATCTCAAAACTCATTTCAGGATAAAATTTTTGCAGTAATTCCTTGGTAAATTCTGTTTGCCAAAGCGCAAGCTTTGAAGCGCGGCTCCCGAGTCGCAGTGTTGAATTTGATTGTTTGGTACCTGTTTGCATAAAAACACTTATTTGTCAAGATTAAAGAGTTCGCGCACCGTATCTGCATAGTGAAAACCATTGCCATTAGAGGCACTTTTCTTTAGACGAGCTGTAGGCTCATGAAGGATCTGGTTGGAGATTCTGTGTGTCATCTGCTTAATGATTTGCTGGTCATGCGCGTCCAGGTTCTTTAGCCGTCGCAAAGCCTTTTGTAATTCCTCCTCAACCAGGTCTTTTATTTTTCTACGCAAATCGGTTAATACAGGTATAAGCTGCCTGCTGTTCAGCCAATCATAAAGCAATTCTATTTCTTCTTCAATGATTTTTTCTACATGAGGAATTTCGGCTTTACGGTATTCCATATTTTCATCAACAACTGATTTCAGATCATCGATATCGATCAATTCTATATTGTTTAGGTCTTTTATTGTAGGTTCAACATCCCGAGGAAACGCGATGTCAACAATCAATAGAGATCGGTTTTTACGCAATGGTAAGATCTGTTCGACCTGGGAAGAATGGAGCACCAAATGCGGCGCATCGGTTGCGCTAATGATAACATCTGCCCATACTAATACATCTGACAGGTCGTTCCAGTGAACTGCTTTTCCGTTCACTTCTTGCGCCAATTCATTAGCCCGGGAGAAGGTTCGATTGATAACTCTAATTTCTTTTGCATCATATTTTCTTAAAGTACGAACAGCCAATTCGGCCATTTCGCCTGCCCCAATCAAAAGCACTCGAGCTTTTGAAAGATTCGTGACTTTTTGCTGTATTAACCGGGCGCCTGCATGCCCCACAGAAGTTGTATAACGACCAATTCCCGTTTCGTTCCTTGCACGTTTGCCGGTGTGGATCGCTCGAGAAAATGCTTGAGATATGACTGACCCCACATGAAATGCTTTTTGAGCCTCTAGAAAAGTCCGGGTGACTTGACCGAGGATTTGCGGTTCTCCCAGGATCATTGAATCCAAGCCTGAGGCTACCCGCATTAGATGTTCAATTGCTTCTCGATCTTTATAAAAATATAAGTAAGATTTAAGCCGTCCGTATGGAATCCCTTGAAGCTGACCTAAGAACTCTCCCAGTTTCTTTTGTCCATTTTCAGCATTTTCAACATCTGCATAAACTTCAACACGATGGCAAGTTGAGAGAATGATGCTATCAATTTGAGAAATGCCTCCAATTTTTTGACTTCCATTGTCTTTTGGCGTATCTGAAGTTATGTAATTCCGTAGTTCTTCTAATGCCAACTGCAAAGCACATTGTGCAAGTGAAAATTGCTCCCTTAATTCAATCGGCGCCGTGCGATGATTTAACCCGACAAGAATAATAGACATTTTATTACCGTCCAAGAATTCATTAAATTTAAGTTTTTATTTGGTTAGATATTCCCAACAACTAAAGCAGTTACAAACCCCATGCCAACTTAAAGTAATCATTTTTTCATATTTGGGGTAGCTTGATAATATTCATAGAGTATTGATATATATAAAGTTACAAATTTGATTAAACAGATATATAAACCTAATTAAAAGAGAGATGTTTCCTTTTTATTTTCAATATGAAAAATGATTTTTCAGAATGAAAAGACGGGGAACATTTTTAAAATGTTCATACTTGTTGGTTTGTGGTCTGTTTCATAAATTTGGTGACGTATTTTTAAACGGAGCTAAGGGCTGTAGTCATTTGTTTGTTCAATTATCCCTCCTAACCTCCACTTATCAATTCGGTAAAAATCCGCCTGAAAAACTCGGGTAGCATTAGCGCATCTCGCTGGGAATCCGGCTGTCGACCTTTCGGAACTTCAGATTCCGTACGTCGCCGGCATCCAGCGTGAAGCCGGAGACGGCACCGCTCGCGTTTCTGAGGAATTTCAGTTCTCGTCGACCCCAACCAAAGCGATTGCCGGAATAGGGAACCAGGTCAATCCGATTTCCGCCGAGCTCGAGCTGAAGGCTGCCCTCCCTGACCTGGAATGAGTAAAAGAAGTCGAGCTCGTCGCTATAGAAATCACCCGCAAAGGCTTCAAGCTCTTCAATCGGCAGGGTTACGGCTTTCGGGCGAGAAGGTCGGAGTCGGCGTCGGGCCTCGTCGCTTGGGACTGGCGTCTCGGTAAACTGATCGGCAAGGTAAAGGTCGGCGATTTGTCGGGCCAAGAGTCCGGGGTGAAACGAGCTCAAGTTCGACAGGATGACGACCGAGAATCTGTGATCTGGAAACTGCAAGAATTCCGACACATATCCCACCGCCCCTCCACTGTGGCCCATTGTCAATAAGCCACGGTAGGAGCCGAATTTCAGACCAAAGGCGTAGGATAACTCCTCTCCGTCATCTGTTCGTCCGCGCGTGAACATCGTCTGGATCAATTCCTGCGTTCCGGCTCCGAGCTTGTTGTCATAGAAGTTGTTGTCCCAGCGAAGAAAATCCTCGACCGTGGTGATGATGCCGAGGTCACCGACGACCTCGGAGCGAAGGATGTCCAGGCGATACCCCTCATCTTGTTTCGGGGAATAACCGAACCCCAGGTTCCGGATGATAGCGTCCGGGTCGTCATAGAAACGAGTGTTCTTCATGCCAAGAGGATCGAAGATGTTCTCTTGGGCAAATACGCTAGCCTTCATTCCGCTGACGCGTGTGACGATCTCCATCAGAAGAAAATAGCCGGAGTTGGTGTAGGAGAACCTCTCCCCGGGGTCAAAGTTGAGATCTTCCTGTCGGGCGAGAAGTTCAAGAACTTCTCTCGTCGTATAGCCGAATCCGCTTCCCTCGGGTTTCCCGATCAGTTCGACGAGGGTGAGGTATTCGCGGATTCCGCTCGTGTGATGTAACAGGTGGCGAATCGTGATCGGTTGGCCGTAGTCTGACATCTCTGGGAGATAGGCGCGTATGTCGTCGTCGAACGACAGCTTTCCCGGTTCAACGAGGATTGCGATGCACATCGCGACGAACTGTTTAGAGATGGACCCGATCCGCAGAACGGTCTGCGACGTCATGGGAATCCCGTACTCCAGGTTCGCCGTGCCATACCCTCGCGCGTAGATGATTCTTCCCTCCTTATAGACCCCGAGCGCCGCGCCCGGTGAATCCTCCGTATCCCACTCACCGAACAGCTCGTCGACTTGAGCCGTAAGCTCCGATCGCTGGTACGCTTGGCCTGAAGCGCTATCCGAGAGTATGAACGCGGCTGCGAGTACGAAGCCGGTAAGGATGCTTGTCCTCATTGACCTCCTAATCCAATCAAAAATACTGCTATGAGTGACTCGCTTCAAAAGACTATCTTTCAGAAAAAGTGTTGTGCACCTTGGCGCCTCATAGACCCTAGTTAAAATAGCCATTATAACAAGTAGTTTCGAAGAAATATAAACCATTTAGAAAGATAAGTCTTTACCAAGAAATTTCAAAAACTAATAAAAGGAAACTTGTAACGAAGCAAAGCTATTCCGGCCTGGATAGTCCACATATGGAATTCAATTGATGTTAGTATAGGCCTTTGAATTTAATTGTCAAGCATAATTAATTTAATTACCCACAGCGAAAAAAGAAATCAACTCCATCGATACCGAAGGTTAAGTTCTAAAATTAGAGGTTCTCATAAACAGACATTATCTGTTTGATCATTTCATCGTAATTGTTGAATCTGGACTCTTCATAGCACCCTAATGGATTCTCAACAACATTCACCAGGCACTTATTGCAGTAGGTGCATGGCTTATCCGGCGTATCCTTACCCTGTTCGAAAATTTTAACCAGGTCATTATTTGCAATCAAGGGGCGTGCAATTGCAACCGCATCAAAAAAGCCATCATTGATTTTTTCACGAATAACTGAAGCAGTTTGATAGCCTCCCGTATTCAAAACCGGAATACCAATATTCCTTTTGATTTCCTTAGCGTCATTAGCCGAGACACCCTCAATAACATCTCCCCGGGTTCTATTCCACAGAAAATTAAAGATGGGTCTCAATATCTTAAATCTAAAAAGAAGGTAATTCCGAAAAGTAAACTTACCGCTTGAAATCATAGAATCGTACGTTTTACCGGCAACTTTGGGTAATATTCCTCCCGGTGGATTCAAGGGATGAGGAAATAAACTGCCAGTCGAGGCATGAATGGCATCTGCACCGGCTTCTTCAGCCCATTTACAGATTTGTATAGAATCTTCAAGCTTATTTCCTTTTTTGTCCCAAAAGATGACTGCATTATTGTAATCTACCGCGCTGATTTTGAACTGCAAATGGAAGTCTTCTCCGACTTCCTTACGAATTGCCCTGATAATATCCAAAACAAATCGTGCGCGATTCTCTAAAGAGCCGCCATATTCATCCTTACGATCATTAATTCCGGAACTCAGAAATTGCGTAATCAGATATCCATTGGCTCCATGCAATTCCACGCCATCGAGCCCGGCTTCCCTGGCTCTTCTAGCGCCATCTGCAAAATGTTGGATTGTCTCTTTAATCTGTTGAATTGTCATCGCCTGGCATTCGAGACCATGAAACGGCTCGGTTTTGTTTGTTGAACTCAATGCTTTTCGGTTTTCATTTTCAACACCACCAATATCTCGTTGCCTACCGGAATGGCTCAATTGCAAAATGAACTTACAATTATATTGATGTACTCTTTCGCCTACTTTTTTCCAAAATGGAATACGATTATCATGGTCGATCATTGCATAATTTGGCAAAATACGCCCCCTGATGTGAACCGGACAAAACGAGGAAATGATTGCTCCAACGCCTCCTCGTGCGAATTTTTCTTCCCAATTTATCCGTGCAGAGGTACCCGATCCATCGTAATTATCAAATCTTCCGGATATGTTGGATCGAAAAATCCGGTTCTTAACTGTAAGGTTCCGAAACTTCAAGGGTGCAAAAATGACATCCTTTTCCATTAGATTTTCTCCTTGTTTTGAAAAATTTGCTACCAGGGTTTGAATTCAATTTCCTGTCTCTTACCTAAGATGAAAAAGGAATGCCAGATCGTTAACCAGGGAGCGAATTGAAAAAAAGCTTTTGAGAGTAATAAGCTATGGTCACCCTCATTAGGCGTTACAATGAAGTCTCGGATCATTTTAGACATTCTATTGATAAAGCCTGTGTTTTCCGAAATATTATAATCGACAAGTGCAGTATGCATATAGGGTTTAAAAAGCTTTTGGTAAGGTTCGTCTTTGACTAATGAAGCTCGGTAATATCCGAGTTGCCTTGGTCTGCCATTTTTCATCCGGACTTTCCATTCACCCCGAAACCCCTTGTGATCCTGTTCTACATTTTCGTTATAGCCTAAATTCCGATCACCTTTCTTATAAAACGCTTTTTTAAATTATTCCCCGCTTAGCTTACCAACCCAGGTATGAATCCAGCCACAATAAATATAACCGTTCAACTTTTCGTAATCGAAAGCCTGGCTGGTTGCAAGCACATTATCAAGTTCAGACCGACTGCATTGAGCTAGAGACTCAAATGTCCAAATCTTTTTTTCTTCCATAATGACCTCCTTGTATTTTAATTTTTATGACTTCAATTGAATACTACTTTATTACCCATTCTAAACTAAACCCACCCCTGTTGATTACTTAAATATTCCGCCATCGCCATAATTGTAAGCTGGGGATTGACTGTTATTGTAGTTGGGAAAACGCTCGCATCACAGACGTATAGATTTTCATAACCATGTACTTTAAACTGGTTGTTCACAACTCCCTTCTTTTTACTGTCACTCATGGCGTTACCACCCTGGGGGTGGGACGAACCATGGATGACGTCGTTCGGTTTTTTGATCTTTGAGTTGATCAGCCGCTCTATCTTGTCATGGGAATCGAATTCATCCGCCTTCATTTCGATATCCACAAGGGAATTCGGATAAACTGCCTTGGCGCCAGCAGCAAAAAAGACCTGAGTGGCGAGCACCATGCCGTCTTTCAGATCCTTAAAATCCTTGTCTGTCATTGTATAGATGACTGGACCAAGCAGATCCCGCAGGAATTTGATTCGTTTCACGCGTCCATTGTTCTCGGTTCCCACCACTATACCGATACTGGCAAGACGGTCATACGCTCTCATACGCTCAAAATGGGTATTGAACCAACCGGGGATGAGGCCGGACTGAAGCATGGGCGGGTTAAAAATCGTTTCCAAAATGAAGTTACCGCCATCCATATACGATGCCATTTGAGCCCCGTCATAAGAGTTTATCACACGTTCGAATCTGCCGTTCATATTAGTAAATGCATTAAAAGAGAAGTTTTTTCCAACTCTGGAACCACCGATACCGCTCTCCATCAATAAAACACTGGAGCCAATGGCGCCGCACGACACAACCACTTTATCTGCCCGAACAAACAGCTTACGGCCACCCTTTAGCTCGCATTTCACCCCGGTCACTTTATTTCCATGCCTTTCAATTTTTACTACTTTACAGTCCGTAACTACCCTGGCCCCATTGTCGATAGCCCCGGGAATGTAGGTTTCCAGCATAGACATTTTGCGACCATAAGGGCATCCCCAGTTGCAAAACCCACACCCCAATGACTCTTTATAGTTTTTCTTGAAGTAGTCGGACTTATATTTTTTATCAAGCTCGCCGGAGCTCTGTAATTTTTTGATCCCGTCAAGCAATACCCTGCCGCCCTCACCTCCGGTTTCCTCCGAAATCTTGCCCACATTGATCTTTTTCTCCACTCGATCGTAGGCTTCATTCAACTTGTTTACATCTATGTTTACACCAAGCTTCTTCCATACCGCCAATAAATCATGCCCGTTCGGAGACATTCCCGGATTATTAATCCTCAGGCAGATTGCATTATTTATAACTGTTGTTCCGCCGAGGCATTTGCCCTGGATAATGGGCATCAGAGAGTCTACGGTGGTCTGTGCTCCACCCTCTTTATAAAGCTTTGGGATCATTTCCCGGAGATCATGATTCATTTCCTTGGCAGTAACATAACTTCCTTCTTCCAGCAAAACGACATCATTTCCAGCGGCTGCCGCATTATAGGCCACTACTGCACCTCCGGCGCCGGAACCGATCACACAAACTTGGGTTTTCAGGGTATCTTCCGTAGGTGTTTCAATTGGCAGTTTTCTATAGTTAAGTATTTCAAAGTCTTCGGGCTTATATTTTTTACGCTTTTTAACCGGAACGAAATTGACTTTTTCATTAACCCTGGGATCACCATAGTAGCCGAAGAAAAACAGAAGCTTTATTTTAGAGAGAGATCGCAGGATAGTGCCCCTTTTGGTTCTTTCCAGCTTTCTTGAAATTATTTTTTTTCGTGCCTTAGTATTCAGTCTTGAAAACGGAAGTAAGCGAAAAGACAGCAATGGAAACACATATTCAATAATGATAAAAAGTAACCTAATACTACCCTTTCGCTTTGATGGCATTTTAAAAAGGAAAGAATCAAGATTAATTGCAATTTCGCGGGGGGTTATGGCCTCATTCTCACCTTCAATAAACACATCCGCGAATTTTTCAAGCGTTCTGAATTGGCCCTTCGTGAAGAACTGCGGTTTAAGCGGCTGTTTGGTCTGTGTATTTGCTCCCATGACTTGCCTCCATGTTAATTTATATTCAGAGCCTATATGCCTTCGAACCAGATGTATTTATGGTATCATTTTTTTGTCGCACAGGAAGTTGCGTTGATTCACATCGATGTAACGCTAGATATCGACCATAGCCGGGACAGAGACCTGACGATTGAAATTAATGAACTTGATTTATTCATAAACTTGTCGCAGTTTTGGGGTTTTTGACAGCCTGAAAACATTAGAGAATAAGACCTGTCATATGCACTAGAATCTTTGAATTTATTGAGTTTAAACTCAATAAATTTTTGTGTAACTCGAAGAGATTTTTTTTACGGTTTGATTTAAAATTTCATTTGAATAACTCCCCTGATCATCACATAGAAGAGAAGAAGGATGATAAGGTTTTAATCCGTCCATGGAAAAACCGGTTTGAATCAGAGGATGTTGAATTGTAAATAATATATCACAATTATGCAACAATTAAATATTCTTTCTTTAAAAAAAATAAAGTCAAAAAACAGAATACTTGAAGTTATTGCATAACTAACGCCATTTTATATAAAAGCTCAAAATAGATAATCTTTGTCAAAACTTTTTGCTAAATGTGCACTCTATAAAAATCAATTAACCTGGATAATTCATGAATCAGCTTTTAAGCTTAAAGTTTCCTAATGTCATCCCGTCGCACAGGCTGTTGCAAAATGCACAACATCATCTGAAATGTCATTCTGAGCGCCAGCGAAGAATCTTGTTGGTACTGCCCTTAATAACCTGATTATA
>JADFJB010000146.1 GCA_022566355.1 candidate division KSB1 bacterium | reverse complement strand
TTAATTTTATGGAAATAGATCCCGTTGCGCGACGGGATGACACTTTTGAAACTTCAAGCTTAATACTATGAATTTATGAATAGTGCAGGTTATTTGTTTTTTGGTGCTTGTCATTTGGAATTTATTTTCTACGAAATACATAGCCATCCAGATACTTCTCATTATAGCTTAATTTCTCGTACTCCAAAGCCTCCAATTCCAAAGAAGCATCTAAATACTCAGACTCTTCCGCACAAAATTGGCTGGAAAAACCGTGCTTATGATGTTGTAACATATTAAACACGGTCATGATTAGGATGCCATCTTTTTGTAGTAATGAAGGCAGTTTATTCCATAGTGCTTGAGAAGGTTTGTAGGAATTTACCAGGATATTGTCGAATACACCCGACTGATCCAGCTCTTCCGCAAGTTCCAGGTCCATTTGTTTCGTTGCTATTTGTACATGAACTTCTTTAGCAAAGTGTGTTAATCTATCCAATGCAACATCGGAAATATCTATGGCGGTAACAGAATAGCCTTTGGATGCCAAATAAATGGCGTTTCTACCATCCCCGCAAGCAAGATCAAGCACGGTTTTGTTGTGCAGCAAATCGATATGGCGAACCACGAATGGTTCCGGTTGCTTTAATTCGTAGAGTCGACTGGAAAATTTCTTGTTCCATTTCAGTCTGTCAGTTTCCATTGTTAATCGAATTCAGGCAAAAGGCTGGCCACGGATTGCAGTGTTATCCGGTAAACTTATTCATGAACTTGAATGCTTACAAAGCATATTTTGAATCATTATTAAACATCCATTTTCAATACTAAATTATCAAGTCCATTCTTTTCAAATTCGGTGCCATATTTATCTGCCAATGGCTGTTCTTTTTCATAACGCTTTTCAATGGTCAATTTCTCAAGCTTTTTTTCGCCAATTTCCTTAATAACATCTCTCTCAATAAGACGATCTACCAACTCTGTCCAAAATGTATTATTGTCGTATTCGTCGAGATAATCCCGACTTTCCCCTTCTTCAAGATCAGCCGTGGGAAAAAATTCATTATACTTTATATCGTATTCTATTAAGTCAACGAACCCCATTTTACCCGCATAAGAAAATATTTTTTGTTCAACTTCATGGTACTTTTTATTTGTTGGCTCCGCATCCTCATTATGAACATTCAGCACCCAATCGGCTATTACCAGTAGATCCAACAAATTTCTATACTCGTCTTTCGATAGTTCTATTTGCATACTTTCTCCTTGAATTAGATTATTCCTGGCATCATCACTTGTTAACTTAGTTGACGGAAGAATTTTTCTTAACCTTTTTTTGTTGACTGCTTCCAATGGCAACACCAAGCGCTAATCCAATTCCAATTCCGATAGCGATGTTATCCATTGCTACACCGATTCCGGAGAGGGCTATACCCGTTCAAATCAATTGTCCCAGCGCCCTGTCCGCCTGCATTTAGTTTGTTTGTTTTCTGATTCTTTTTCCATTTTTTCCCTTTGCAGCCAAGAGATAGTAAAATTCTTCGGTTCGTGATTCGCTGGTAAATCATGGCGAAAAGGAAAAGAATTTCTTGGCTTTTATGATTATTTTATTGAATTGGGCTGCATTTGCCGATGGTAAAAAAGGAGAGAACCAATTGCCCTTTTTGAATATATTTGATGGTTATAAATAAATAATAGAATTGCAGTACTTTGTTTATCTCAAAACCCCTTCCTGACTTCCCCTTATCAAGGGAAAAAAATCACCCTCCTTATTTTATGGAGAGGCGGCCAGGGAAGTTAAATTTACCTTTTTTGATGGTAATAAATACAATTCTAATTCGTCACAGTATTTATATTTTATATATGAGTTCATTCTAAAAAGGTGGGATACCGATTCCATCGCTCTCATAAGTATTTGTTTTTATGTATCAATTTTTTTTAGAAAAGCGATTGAATCGGTTTTTAGAGTAGACTCAATTATTATTAAACAACCCATTCAACTCCGGCAGGAGTGATCTATTTATAGAAAAAAATTAGGACCCCTGATAAAGCACTCCGTAGGTGTGCAATATTGGTAATTGTGATCTAAAATGAGGCTAGTTTTTCAACATTTCACTCCTAAAGGAGTTCTAAAAATCCTACTATTCTATAGCTATAAATATTTCATCCCGATATTTGAGCCTTATGGCACAAATATCGGGATTCTTACATACTTCCACATAGTTATTCGAGAAAAGAATAGTGTAATTTCAAGTTCATTAAAAAAAAGAGGTTGATATGGATCAAAATCAAACTGACTCACAAGACTCTTCGAACATGAAAAGAAGAGAATTCCTCCAGCTTTCAGCGCTCGGTGGCGCTATGGCTTTAACCGGGGCTGCGGTATCCTGTAGCCAGAATATTTCAAAGACAAAAGTTGCCGATTTTGAGCTGGATGAGATGACCATTGCGGAAATACAAAAAGGGATGGAATCCGGGCAATATTCTGCTAAGAAGATTACAGAACTTTATCTTTCACGAATTGAAGAGATCGATCGCTCGGGTCCAAAAGTGAATTCCGTATTGGAAGTCAACCCGGATGCCATTGAAATCGCCGAAGCCCTGGATAAGGAACGAGCCGAAAAAGGCGCTAGAGGACCCATGCATGGTATTCCAATTTTGATCAAAGACAATATCGATACTGCCGATAAAATGACCACTACGGCGGGCTCGCACGCTTTAGCCGGCTCAATTGCGTTGCAGGACTCATTCGTAGCTCAAAAACTCAGGCAAGCGGGTGCAATTATACTTGGGAAAACCAATTTGAGTGAATGGGCCAATTTCCGTTCCAGTCGTTCATCGAGCGGATGGAGCGGAAGGGGAGGCCAGACGAACAATCCTTACGTCCTGGATCGAAATCCATGTGGCTCAAGTTCCGGTTCGGCCGCTGCAACCGCCGCGAGTCTTTGTGCAGCCGCAATCGGGACAGAAACCAATGGATCGGTTGTATGCCCTTCATCGGCAAATTCAATTGTCGGGATTAAACCAACTGTCGGGTTGATCAGCCGAACGGGTATCATTCCTATCGCCCACAGCCAGGATACAGCCGGACCGATGGCGAGAACCGTTGCGGATGCAGCTGCTTTGTTGGGCGCTCTCACTGGCATCGATGAAAGAGACGATGCGAGCAAACAAAGCCAGGGAAAAGCGCATACGGATTACACCCAATTCCTGGATCCAAACGGCTTGAAGGGAATGCGAATCGGTGTTGCACGCAATTCTTTCGGCTTCCATGAAAAAGTCGACAAATTGATGGAAGATGCCATTGAAGTGATGAAACAGCAGGGTGCGGTCATCATCGATGAAGCCAAAATAGAAACACATCGACAATACAACCCCCACGCTTTCCAGGTTCTTTTGTACGAATTCAAGGCAGATCTGAACAAATATTTGGCCGGACTTTCTCCAAATGTAAAAGTAAAAACCCTCAAAGATATCATAGAATTTAATGAGCAAAACCGAGATATCGAAATGCCTTACTTTGAGCAAGAGACCTTTTTAAAAGCTGAAGAAAAGGGACCGTTGACCGAAAAAGAGTACCTCGAAGCCCTGGAAACAGGGCGTCGTCTTGCTGGCAAAGAAGGAATCGATGCAACCATGGCGAAACATAATCTTGATGCAATTATAGCGCCGACCGGAGGGCCGCCATGGCCAACCGATTTAATCAACGGCGACCATTTTGGTGGGGGCAGTTCGTCTGCTGCTGCAATCTCCGGTTATCCGAACATCACCGTTCCCGCTGGTTATATTTTTGGTTTGCCGGTAGGTATTTCGTTTTTTGCTGAAGCTTATAGCGATCCTAAGCTCATTAAAATCACATATGCCTTTGAGCAGGCCGCGAAACATCGGCAACCTCCGAAATTTTTGCCGAGCGTTGATTTAACGATCCCTGAGATTGCTTAGATTTCATAAACTTCAAGAATTTTTTTGACAGGATGAACAGGATTTACAAAGATGAATAATCATGTTCATCCTGTTCATCCTGTCAAAAAATATTCACTTAAACTTAATCAGGATTCTAATCGTCTAAATAATTAATTCATTTCTTTCCAATGAGTCATACCACTAATCCTTGAGGTAAATATGCTGCTGAATTACATCAAAATAGCCTTTCGCAATATGGTTCATCAAAAACTCTACTCAGGCATCAACATTGTCGGGCTGGCCATCGGCATCGGTTGCTGCTTGTTGATTTTTCTTTTTGTGCGAAATGAGCTGAGTTATGACAAATTTCATCAAAATGCCGAGAACATTTACCGTGTGTACGTGACCGAAGATCCACCTGACCGTGATGCCTTCACATACGTTCAAACACCAGCGCTCATGGCAGAAGCCATGGAAAAATCATTTCCGGAAGTGGAAAGCGCAGTTAGAGTACTAACAAGAACTGACAACCTGAGATTCGGCGATAAAAATTTTTCCGAAAATTATCATTTAGTAGATTCAGATTTCTTCGAAATCTTTTCTTTCCCATTAATAGCCGGTAATCCATCAACGGTTTTACAAAATTTAAATTCGGTTGTATTAACCGAAAGTATGGCCAGTAAAATATTTGGTTCCACCGACATCCTCAATCAAACCCTTTCGATTAAACTTGGCAATGCTTTTCATGATTTCACGATCACCGGAATCGCCAAAGATTGTCCGACAAATTCCAGTATTCAATTCAGCATCGCAATTCCTTTTGATAATGCTCGCAGCTTCATGAGACCACGCGCATTAACCAGCTGGTTCAACGTTTTCCTGGAAACCTACGTGGTACTCTCTGCTGCTTTGGCCCATCCGGAAATGGAAAGCAAATTGGAGGCTGTCGTTAAGAACAACTACTCGAAAGAGGGTGCAGATATTGTTACTCTACAGCTTCAATCCATAACGGATATCCACCTGAACCCGGATATTCCGGCTGGCTTTGTAGCAACAAGCGACCCAATATATTCGACGATTCTTAGCATCGTCGCATTGCTGGTCCTCGGCATTGCTTGCATTAATTTTATGATATTATCCATCGGACGATCTGCTAGCCGGACGAAGGAAGTCGGAGTGCGAAAAGTATTAGGTGCATTGAAAAGTCAATTAATTAAACAATTTTGGGGCGAAGCGGTGTTAATGAGTTTTATCGCAATGGTTTTGGGAACACTTTTGGCAATTATATTCTTGCCTTATTTCAATGAAATTGCCAATAAACAACTGGCATTTGCAGTTGATTTTTTTAGTTTGGCAATTTTCGCTTTCTTAATACTTTTGGTTGCCATAACTGCCGGAAGTTATCCGGCATTCATTCTCTCCAGGTTTCAACCTGCCGAGGTGGTCAAAGGAGAATCGAAACTGGGTGGCACAAAACTGTTTGGCAGAAGTTTGGTTGTGGTTCAATTTACCATATCCATTTTTTTAATCGTTAGCACACTGATTATGCTGGATCAAATAGAATATCTGCAAACGAAAAACCTGGGATTTAATGATGAACAAGTTTTAGTGATTCGCAATAATAGCCCTGCAGCTCAGGGGAAAATGCTGGTTGAACGCTTGCGAAATCAACTTGCCAACAAGGATGCGGTTCTGAGTGTTTCCGGAGCTTCCGCAACTTTTGCCAGCCCCTGGACTATTATGGGATTCCGAGACAACCAGGCTGAATTTAAACAGTTCTACCAAATTACGGTTGATCATGATTATTTGCAGACCCTGGAAATCGAATTGGCTGATGGCCGCGACTTTTCCAAAGATTTTGCTACAGACTCAACCGATGCAGTAATTGTTAACCAGGCAATGGTAAAGTTTTTTAATTGGCAGTCTCCGCTGGGTCAAAGCTTCCCGGGCAAGAATTTTCCTCCCCACCAAATCATTGGAGTGGTAAAGGATTTCAATTTTCAATCATTACAAAATGAAATTGCACCTTTAGCAATTGTACTCAATCCGATGACTCTTCTTCGCGGCATAAACGATATATCCACTTCCTTTTCACCGCGGTCGGTTAATTTTATCAATGTTAGGATCCAACCGGATCGAATCCCACAAACCATCGACCTGGTAAAATCAGCCTGGCAAAGCAGTGCGGCCAATCAACCCTTTCAATTCAGTTTTCTTGATGAAGATGTGGATCAACAATATCGGGAAGAGGAAAGATGGGGTAAGATTGTCGGCTACGCTTCTTCATTTGCTATTCTAATTGCATGTCTTGGCTTGTTTGGATTGGCAACATTGACAGTTGCACGGCGCACAAAAGAAATCGGCATACGAAAAGTATTGGGCGCAAATGTTAGCAATATCCTTTTCATGCTAACAAACGATTTTGGTAAACTTGTTATCATAGGAACAATTTTAGCATGGCCAATCGCCTACTTCGCCATGAGGAATTGGCTGGAGGATTTCGCTTACAGAATCGGAATTGGCATAGAGAATTTCATTTTAGCAACAGCCTTTGCGATTCTTATCGCTTTAGTTGCTATCGGTTATCAATCGATCAAAGCAGCGTTGGAGAATCCGGTAAAGTCGATTAAGTATGAATGATTGACGATAGACGGCAGACGATTGACGATTGACGAAAGACGAAAGACGAAAGACGAAAGACGAAAGACGAAAGACGAAAGACGAAAATAAAAAAACTGATAATAGATAAAAGTCAATAGTAAATTCAAAATATGGAAAACGGGTTGAAGAATGAGTCCGCTTATCGTTAGTTTCTGCCTGCGTCTTAGTTTTGATTCATTCAAATGATTTGAAACTAAATTTACAATGAATTACTGATTCAACAACTAGCAACATTTCGAAGGGCGCATACTGTACATTTGTCGAAATATTATAAAGTTTAACTTTTCTAAAAGAAATATGATTACAACTAAGTCTTAGACTAAATTTCTAATCGTATCAACAACCCTATCCACTTCCTCCAACAGATTATAGATATTCGGACTCAATCGCATGCCGGCGAACTCACCCCTGGTAGTTGCACAACCGATGTTATGATCCTTGTAGAGTTGGTTAAAAGTTTTCCTTAAGTCCATGCCCGGGATATTAAATACAACAACGCCGCTGCTTAAATTGGCATCCAGAGGTGTTCGAAAAACTGCATTGGGAATTTTTTTTTGAACTTCTGTTTTGATCGAAGCTGCCAATTCTCGGATTCGCGCATCTACACGTTCCTTACCGATGTGCTTGTGAAATTCAACTGCCTTTGCCATTGCCGACACTGTTGCATCATCTCGCTGTCCCAAAGTAGAAAATTTATTTGCACCTTTATCCTTGGCCTGATCCCATCCGACCCCCACCATGGATGGCCATAAATCTTTGACTCTATCCTTGCGAACATAGAGAATCCCGGCTTCTTTGGGTCCCATAAACCATTTATGGGCGCTTCCAGTGAAAAAATCACAGCCGATTTCATGTAGCTTCAAATTCATAAAACCAAAGCTTTGCGCGCCATCGATCAATGTCATGATTCCTCGATCTCTTGCAAGGGTACAAATTTGTTGAGCCGGCAAAGCGACTCCTGAGATATTGGATATGTGAGAGAATCCAAGCACCCGGGTTTTGTTGGTCAATGCGTTTTTAAATGGTTGAATAAGATCCTCCGGAGAATTCGGTGATTTCGGTGTTGAAACACGTTTTACAGTAAAACCGAATCGCTGCGCCCGCACATCCCAGGCGACATTATTGGTGGGATGGTTCTGGTCCCAAATGACGACTTCATCACCGGCTTTTAAATCCAGGCCACTAATAACCATGTTGTTGCCTTCGGTGGTATTGCGTGTAATCACCAATTCATCGGAATCAGTCCCCAGGTAATCCGCTAGCGCAATCAGAGATTTCTGGCGCATTTCACGAAACTTACCCCGGTTCTGAAAGGAAGCATCCGCATCGACATCGCGTTGCAAACGGAACACAGTTTCACTAACCGGATAGGGCGCTGGACAGAGATTGGCGGAATTCATTAAAATAAAACCGGGTCGAAGTGGAAATTGCTCCTTGACCATTTTCCAATAGCTTTCACCTGAAGCAACAGTTGAATCTGATATTGGAATTTTAGTTCTAGATATTTTAGATAGAATTTCGGAATTGGCAAGTATCGCAGATGGCAGAATAGCAGATGCAGCAACACCTCCTGCAAATTGTTTCAAAAACCTTCGTCGTGAAGAATGAACTTCAACAGTTTCTTTTTGGTCATCAAAATTGTTTTTCATGATGCGTTTCCTTTCTCAAGGAGAATATTATTCAAGATATTTAAATCGAGAGTTAAAGAGTGTAGAAAATATAAGAAATAAGGATTAGAAAGTGAAGCAAAATTCACAACTGTGGTAAAAATATATTTTTTGATAGGATTAACAAGGATGATCAGAATTAACACTTTTGTTATCTTGTTGATCCTGTTAATCCCGTACACATAATAATTTTTCTTTCATGTTTCTTACTACCTCCATTTTGTTATGATTATGAATATTGAAATGGATTTAATTATATTCAAATTTAGGACGTTTTGTTCAAAAGAATGTTGCATGAATATTAGCAGTTCAAATGAAAATCTATAATAATAGTAAAGGAATTTTTCTAAAACTTAGAAAATTGCCGGATTGGGTGGGAATGGAAAAATTATTACTTGCTAAACCTCAGTTTCCAGGAATGTCATTCAGAAGGAATCTATTTCATCTAATGGATAATCTTCCTAAAGTATTGAATCCTTCCAATAGGGTTTTTCGATGGTTTTAATTTTCTTAAACCTTAGTGACAAATCTTTTTTCGTCGGAACTGATAAGAAAATCAGTTTCTTGTTAATTACAAGTTTTTGATTTTCATTAAGAAATAAAGTGCAACAGCTATATGATGTTGTTAGATTGGTTTGAATTTTGAGAATTTGATGTTTATAGACCTAAAGATTTTAACAAGCAGAAAGTATCTGCTTGCCTTGCATGGCCAATCCAACTGGCCACGCGTTGCTGTATATTTTCACATGGATATTCTTGCCATATATAAATCCGTTTCTTAAATTTCCGAACATTTTTTGAACATAATCTTCTGTGTGTTCTGAAAATAACTTGACCCAAAAATCGGCTGCTATTTTTTACCGGATAGATTTGACATCTATCGGGATGTAATCTTAAACGAAAATGTTCTAGAAAATCTGCTATATTCCTTTTCCAATTTCGCAATTCACTTTTGGAGTTCGAGAAAAGCACACAATCATCTACGTACCTGATATATCCCTGACACTTTAACTTTTCTTTTACAAAATGGTCAAGCGGGTTAAGATAATAATTTGCAAAAAACTGGCTGGTTAAATTACCAATCGGTAAACCTCTTCGTCGTTCAAATGGAGTAAACAGATCATCTCCCGGAAAATACTCGAACACATACACTTGAGGATTGCTGTGGTCAATAATTGTATCTATCAAAGATAACGTTAAATTACACACGATTCGCTTATGTATTAAAGATTTTAAAATATCATGGTCGATAGAAGGAATTCGACATGAGGATTGGCTCCATGAATTCCCTCCCGTTCAGACGGGAGCATTTTCAGGGGTGTGTATTCACCTAACAATCAATCCTTCGCTTCAAGTTCTATTATCTTCGCTTCAATAACTCTAATTACATTGTCCATGTTCGTTTTGACTTCATAATCTGTAAAACGAAGAAAATGGACTCCAAATGATTCTAAACTATTTTGCCGTTCTCGATCTGCTAAAACTTTGTAATGGTGACTTCTACCATCGATCTCTATGGCTAACATCAGTTCATTGCAAAAGAAATCAACAATATAATTATCAAGCGGTTTTTGACGGTGAAAATCATAACCGCGAATTTGTTTTCCTTTTAGTTTCTTCCAAAGTAATATCTCAGATAACGTGCTGTTATTGCGGAGATTCCTGGCAAATTCTTTTAGTTTTGGATTGTATGGTATAATTTTGCGTTTTGGCATGAGTTAATGGGTTTTTTTAAAGTAAAATTACACACCCCTAAATCCCCTCTCAAGAGGGGAATTTGGAATTCTTTTTACTTTCCCTTACTTCGATCAAATAATCTACAACAAGTTTTCGACTGCTCTTTCATACTGATAATTAGTGAATAGCTATTATTTTTTAGCATTTCAATGTAAATAATAATTCCCCTCTAGAGAGGGGACTTATCTCTAACAAGTTTTTAACTGGAGATTTTCTTCAAATTTACGATAAAAAGTTATAACATTGTTTTTCAACCCAAGAAGCTTTCCTAACTCGACCAATTGGCTGCTGCCGAATTCATAAGACTTTAAATTGATAAAACGCATTTCATAGCTTAACCGGAATAACAACCGCATTCGTGCCAGCGCTTCATCCGCTTGTTTTAACAAGGGTATTTTGTTTTTTCTCATATTCGCAACTGTGGTTGCTTCGATAAAATCCAAAATACCGTTTTCCAGCTTGGCCGCTACACTAAAACGATAACTCCTGGGAAACTTGCCGGTATGGTGCAACAGCCATTTGGAAAAATCATAGCCCTTTTTTATGATTAACATCTCATTGTTGGCCATTATATTTCCTCACTTTTATTGAATTCAAAAACAAAAATTACAAAAAATTTTCGTTCAGAGAAACAGAGCAACAGACTAGCAGAGATTCAAATTATAAATCTGACCGGGGACGAACAACACGAAACCCGAAATAGT
>JADFJB010000145.1 GCA_022566355.1 candidate division KSB1 bacterium | reverse complement strand
ACTCGGTAATACTGGGATTAAACATTATAATATCCCAGTCCAACAAAGAGGTCAGTGATTCAAATGGCACAAACTTTGAGAGGCTTCCCGGTATTTCGCAGTCAATAGATACAATAGCTTTTCTTGTCATGATTACTTGGTGATTCTCATAAGCCACATAACTATTATATTACATGCCATACTGCTTCCGCAGAAAACAGTACGGTTAAATTACCTTTACGAATAAAAATTATACAGGCAGTTTCTTTGGTAGGAAATCGGAGGTTATTTGTAAAGTGATGATCACGAGTTATTAAAACAGCATTCTCCCTTTTTATTATTTGAAAAACATCTGAATCTTTTAATCCGGATGTTTCTTTTTCTGCAATCGCAATTACATTGTATCCCTCATTTCTTAGATAAGACGCAATACCATAGCTGACGCTTTCATCAACACAACTTTCATAGAACAGCAATCTCTTTTTCTGTTGCCAAATAAGAAGCGTACTTAAGACAAGCTTTTATGTCTTCAATTGATAGACGAGGAAAGTTTTCTAGGACAGTATTATTATCATCGCCAGCAGCAAGATGGCTTAATATCGTATGTACAGGGATGCGAGTACCTTTTATGCAGGGATCTCCGCCACAAATTTCCGGATCAGAGGTTATTCTTTTATGCATGTTATCTCCATAGTTAATATTAACCCAACACTTATTGTTATTTCAACAATCCTCACTCTCTCATTTGAGATGTTCTTCTTGATAGGGTAAGCAGAAAGTGCATATATCCTGAACTGTTCATGGGGTACAAAGCAGATTCGTCCGTGAAGATAAACAATGCTCCAATTTATCAATTGTATATTGATAAAAATCGGAAAACTATTCCGTCAACTACAAAACTTATTTATGATTGGCGTTTAAATAACCTTAAAGATAGGGATGGAAAATACTTATTTCAAACGCCTCTTTAGTAAAGGCAAGAAAACAAGGCTGCGTAATTTCATTGTGAAATATTTTCTGCGATTGAGATAACGCAAAACCGTAAGGTAGCTGTCAAAAAGTGAAGTCAGGTCTGATAATGATTTAGGCTGCAACTCCAAATTGACCATGCCCTTGTATCCTTTATCCTTGAGGAATCCAAGAATTTCATCCACTGGCAGGTTACCCTCCTGGCCAAAGGGCTGGTGCAAATCCTCTTCCCGGGTGCAATCCGAAAGATGCAGCAATCGAATTTTTGAATAATGTTTCTCCAACATCGGAAACCAATCCTCCCGGCTGATGTAGGCATGCGGCGGATCGAAACAAATCCCCAATAATTGGTCATCAAATGCTGATTCGGCTCGTTCCAGAAATTGATCAAAATTAAAATTCTCATTCTCCAATGTATTTTCAAAAACGATGGGAGCTTCCAGTTTTTTTAAATTTTCGAATAAAAATTCTTCGGAACATTCTCCCGGCGTTTCTATGAAGTGGCCTTCGGTAGAATGTGCCAGAACATATTGCAAATTCATTTTCCGCCAATAGCGATTGATATTCTCAATAAGTGCATCTATCTCTTTCTTCTTTTCCAGACAAGAAAAGTCATAACCGGACTCGGAGATGATTGGAAGATGAAAGCCAAGTTTTAAGCCATCCATATTTGAGATCACTTGATCGATATCTTCAAATATCGTCGACGTTACTTCAGCAAACTCAACGCCCACTCTTCGAATAAGATTTAGTAAAAAAGATCCTTTCACCCCTTTAAAATTATCAACAGTTAAACCTACCAATACATTTGATTTCATTTACCAGGTCGCAAAATATTTAATTTAACGATGCTTTGCTTATTTCTCTTATGATTCTGATGAGCCGGTTAGTTAGAAATCGATATGTCTTTCCCTTCGGAATCACCAGAACCATTTTAACATTTTGTCCAAACGCTTTGAAACTTCGAATGGAAACTCTCCGTCGAGACCGCCCAAGCAATAGGATTTCGATGGCGCCATTAAATCCTGTTGTATTATCGAAATATTCAAACCCATCATGAACGGAGTAAACCATTTCCGAGGCACTATCCTGGGTAAAATCACTACGCCCTTGAATGCCGGCGATTAAAAGCCCATCTTCGGAAAACAAATAGACACACTCAAGGTTACCAAGATTTACAACTTTCGCTAATTCTATCTCGATCTGTCTTTGGGGGACTATTTCCTGAGAGGAAAGATTGTTTTCTGTTTCTTGATTGGCGATTTTAAGCATGCCATCTCCTCTCTATATCCTCAATTACATTATTGATAATTGTTTTTAATGTATCACTCACGCCTATTCCTTTTGTGGCCACTCCTGAAAAATAGGGAACATTATTGTAATTCAGTTTTTTTTGTAGTATTTCAATTGAAAGGTTATTATGCAAATCCTGTTTATTGTATTGAAGAACCCAGGGTATTTCCTCCAAAGAGCGATTGTTACGGATCAGGTTCTGTTCCAGATCCAGGATAGAATCTAAATTATCATTCAGCCGGTTCTCCTGGGAATCAGCTACGAATACCACACCATCCGTTCCGTTTAAGATTATTCTTCTACTTGCTGCATAATAGTACTGACCGGGTACCGTGTATAAACTGAATTTAGGTTTTTTCCCATGAATAGGTGGCAGTTCAAATTGCATAAAATCAAAAAATATCGTACGTTCTTCCATCGTTTTCAGGCTTACCATTTCACCCCTGTGGGCTGGATTAATTTTATCATAAATTTGTTGCAGGTTCGTTGTTTTGCCACTTAAACCCGGGCCGTAATAAACAATTTTCAGGGATATTTCTTGAAGGGCCCAATTAATAAACATAGAAATGATTAACCGAGAATTTTATCCAGTCCTTCCGTTACGTAAGATTTAAATTCGGAATTAATGATATTGCTGATTTTAACCATTTCTTCAAAATTGGTCTCAATGATTCGGCTAACTTTATCGATTGTTCTTCTGGTAAAAATACGGACCATTCCCAGTGTAACAGTTGCATCGAATGTGACGGCCAGAAAGAATTGGTCACTTAAACTGGAAACATACAGATGGCGCCGCGACCCTTCATGATAATGAAGTCGAAAATGATTGTTGTGGCCAAGCATTTTCGCAATTTCCGTGGTTGCCGAGAAATCTCCGGCAAGCAATGCGGTTAAAATAGTTGTATCCGCCCCTGGAATTTCTCCCTTTTGACAAATCAACTGACCATTAAGGTCACCAAATAAAATTAACTGGGCTTTGAGTTTCGCTCGAAGAATATCAAGTTCAGTTGCTATTTGACGATATTGATCTTCCGAAAGTAGAACTTTTTTTGTTTCTTGGCTTGCAGTATTGGAATTGTCCGGCATATCAATTCCTCCCAAAACAATCTGATGGTTTAGATAAAATTACTTTTTCTGTCAGCATTACGATAAACATAATCGAAAAATCAGATAAATAATATGATTAAAACTTATGAGAATCAATATAAAGAGAGTCTCTTGCAAATTAATGAGTTGCAACAGCAATTCAACGATTCATCTTCCGTCAGCCAGACGGTCGATTAAATACCTCGGTAAACCTGCGTTTTCCATTAACTTTTGAGTTTTTTGAATATCATATTGAATACGCCGATATTCAAAATGATTTTTCTCAGTATCCAGAATTCCATAAGAAGCCTTTGGGTCGTAATCCCTGGGTTGTCCTACAGCGCCGACATTAATAATGTAGCGCTCCTTATCTTCAAAAGACAAACCTTCATTTCGAATACGTAAATTTGAAAACTGGTTTTGCGCGAAGATTATCGCAACATGAGTATGGCCGATAAAACAGACCTGTCCCGGGAAGTGAGAGAATTGCTCCATGGCAACATAAATCGTTGCGATATAAGTCCATTCTTCCGGCTTTAATGGTGAGCCATGAACATAAGTAAGATTCTCCGCGTGATGCGACATTTTCAGGTTGGACAAATAGTTTTTTGAATTGTATGAAAGCTCTTTCCGAGTCCATAAAATAGCTTCTTTGGCGTATGTATTAAATGTCTCGATGTTGTCGAGGCCTATGGCAGCTGCATCGTGGTTTCCAAGTAACGAAACGCTTGCTCTTTCATTTACCTGGGCAACACACTCATTTGGCGATGGACCATAACCAACAATATCACCCAGGCAAAAGATTTCATCTATATTTTGTTGATCGATGTCAGATATTACTTGTTCTAACGCTGAATAATTGCCGTGAATGTCTGAAATAATCGCAATTCTCATAATGGAAAATTCAGGTACTACCACTTAATTTTTGAGGATAAAATTCTATTCAACCGCCCTAATGTAAAAAAAATATTGGACAGGGTCAAGTGTTTAAAATGCATATGATCAAATTTGTAATTATAATTAAGCTGATCAATTTATAAACATTATTGAATTATAAACCTTGTGTTTGCGGTAAAAAATGCCCCTGTATTTTATCCATATTTATAAATAGTCAGATTTGCTTAAAATAAATCAACCGGATCAATATCAAGGGCTATTTTTACAGATTGCCGGTTACCCTGACTGAATTTTTTCATGGTTGGTAGAATTTGTTGCCGTATCCGGCTGCCATTGGGATCTTGCTCTTTATCATATTTTAATAAAACCTGGTAGCGAAACTCGTTTTTTAATTTCGATAATGGCGCAGGCGCAGGTCCGAGCAAACGAAAAAACTTTGCAGGTGGGATCGATTTGGCAAATTCATTTGCTACTTGATCGACTTGATGTTCTTTTTTCCCGCGAAACTCAATCGAAATGAGTCGGGAGTAAGGCGGATAATACAACTCCTGCCGCTCTCGAATTTCTTTAGCGAAAAAACGGAGATAATCATGTTTTTGTGCAAAAATGATACTGTGGTTGCGAGGATCGTAAGTTTGAATTATCACTTCGCCTTGCTTGCCTTTTCGTCCGGAACGCCCGGCAACCTGTGTGAAGAGTTGAAAAGCGCGCTCGGAAGAACGAAAATCAGGAAGCATAAGTGTCGTGTCTGCCGAAATCACACCCACCAGGGTTACTTTTGGAAAATCCAATCCTTTTGCTACCATTTGAGTTCCGAGTAAAACATCATATTTCCCGTTGCGGAAATCCTGTATGATACGATGATGCGACCCTTTTCGGGATGTGGTATCCATATCCATGCGGATAACTCTAATCTTGGGAAAGTATTGCTTTAATTCCTCTTCCACGCGTTGTGTGCCGGCACCGCGATAAGCCATTTCAAGGCCTTGGCATTGCGGACAAATCTTCGGCGCTTGTTTCTGATAATCACAATAATGGCACAACAAAAGATGCTGGCGCAAATGATAGGTTAACGTGATATTGCAGTTTTTACAATTTTCCACGTGGCCGCAATCCCTGCATAAAATGAATGTTGAAAAACCCCGGCGATTTTGCAACAAAATAATTTGCTCGCCCAACTCGATTTTCTCTTCAATTTTTAAGAGAAGTCTTTCCGAAAACACCAAGGCGGATTTGCCCCGGTTTTTATGCAATTCCTCTTTCATGTCAACGATTTCTACTTTGGGAAGCGGCAATTCTTCAACTCGATTTGGCAGTTGCAATAATCGATATTTCCTGGTTTTTGCGTTGTAAAAAGATTCGATCCCGGGAGTTGCGGAACCAAGGATAACCAATGCATTGTTCATTTTACCCCGCACCAAGGCTACATCCCTGGCGTGATACCTGGGCGATGGATCGTTCTGTTTGTATGAGGATTCATGCTCTTCATCAACCACAATGAGGCCGATGTTTTGCAATGGTGCCAGAATTGCCGAGCGTGCACCAATCACAATATTAACCTTGCCGGATTGAATTTTTCGCCACGAGTCATAGCGCTCGCCACCAGACATGCGGCTGTGCAAAACAGCCACATCATTGCCAAAGTGAGTCTTGAAGCTGCTTACAGTCTGGGGAGTCAGAGAAATTTCAGGAACCAGGACGATGGCATCTTTTCCTTTTTTGCGTACCTGCTTCAAAGTTTCAATATAGATTTGTGTTTTGCCGCTGCCGGTCACACCATGAAGTAGCGTAGGGACAAATGAGCTGCTTTCGATGTAGCCATTGAGCTGTTTCATCACCGAAACCTGGTCTGCATTCAGATGAACAACATCGTTCTCCCTTAATTCATATTGGATGCTCTCATCGCGGAAAATTTCCCGTTTCTCTTCGGAAATTAATCCTTTTTTCAATAAAGCTCTTATCGCAGAACTGGCGGATTGCGTGGCTTTCAACAATTCGGATTGTGGCATACCTGCAGGTTGCCCGGCTAATTCTTTTAATATTTTCACCTGAACCGGTGACCTCTTCTCCAATTCCTTGATTTTTTTTTCAAAGTCGTCGTTTCCGTTAAAGCTCTCGGCAATTTGAAAATGCTTGATATATTGCACATTTATCCTGGATGAATAGAGTTTGTTTTCTATCGAGATCAAACCTTCTTTTTCCAGCTTATTGAGAGAATAGTTAAACTTGCTTTTCCCTAGCTTTTTCTCCAATTGATTGACTCTTTGGCTGCCAACACGATTCAATAAATCCAAAATTACTTTCTGTTTTTCCGTGAGATGTTCCAATTTGTAAATACTCTCCATATCTAGATTTTCCACCAGCTCAACCTGGCGATGGCTTTGCTTATTGATACCTGCAGGAAGTGCAGCTTCCAACACCTCCCCCCAGGATGCAAAATAATATTCCGCGATCCATTGGGTCAGGGCGAGCATTTCCTGTGAGAATAGTGGAAACGGATCCAGCACATCCTCAATCTTTTTGAGTTTTTCCAACTTCGTTTCGCTTGCTAGTTTAACCACATAACCAGTTAAGGTTCGCTTGCCAAAAGGCGCAATTACACGATAACCCGGACAAAGAAACTCTTCAAATTGTTCAGGAATTTCATAGGTGAATTCCTGGTCAACCGGAAGCGCGTAAACAATTTGCGCAAATTGCGGAGAGTGATTATTGGGCATGCCTTAAAATAAAGGAATAGGGAGTGGAATTCAAGTGGGAGTTTGGGGAAATTAGGGGAAAATTATTCTCTGAAGTAATAAAATTAGGAAATAAATTCTTTAAAGATTCGTTTAAATTTAAACATGTATAGCTTCAATTCGTCGCAAATCAGCTCTTTATTCATTTAATTCTTTTGATAGAAGCGGTATTTCATTTTTTACTATATTCCACACAATATCAATATTTACACCAAAATAATCATGAATCAATTTGTCTCTTGTGCCTGCAATTTCCTTCCAAGGAATTTCCGGATATTTTCTTTATTTCGTCTGATAGTAATTTAGAAGCTTCCCCTAAAATTTCAATGTTCCTCATTACGGCATCTTGGGTTTTATTATCCCGTACAAAATCCTCATATTCTATTTGCGATGTATTCGATATAATTCTATCGATAGCGCCTTTCATGTCTTGAAACAGGGCATTATCTTCTCTTTATAAACTTAAATCCGATTGGATGTTTAAATTCAACAAAGATGTCCAGGTCACTATCTTCCGTCAAAGTACCTTTTAAAGCTGATCCGAAAATGCCGATCTTTGTAACGCCATATTCAGTCTCTAGATTTTTCATAATGCTGTTTTATTACCCGTGTTATTTCATTTTGTTTCATTCTGTCTATAATCCTTATTTCAAACTCAGATGATCATCCTGTTTTTAGCAAATATAAACAATTTTAATTCATAGTTTCGAAAAAACAAATACATACTGAAAACCACTATTCTACCAAAAATCTTCTTTTATGATAATCATTTGCACTTTATGATAAAGTTACAATAAGGACTTGAGAAAGGCAAGAACATTCACAAATGCAATTATCTAACAGAATCCTTCATTCACCTTATTTTTCAGAACCAAACTTCTTGGCAAAGCTCTCCAGGGATTCTCTAATAAACCTGTCTAAATTAATAAAATGAGCGGCAATCCCGTAAATAGGAATTTTTTGAATGTCTTTTTTTGCTGGCAGTTCTTTTTCTATTCGGCGTACTTTGCCCAGGCAATGGACATTCTCAGCAAAGGGTAATGTCATATTGAATTCTAAAATTGTCCCAATAGGTATTTTTTGATCGTAGTTAAAAAAAATGCCACTTGAACTTAAATCTCTTGTCGTGACCAGGTTCCAATTGGGGGAGTCGTCAGGCCTTGACTTGTCTTGGTAGATCCTGATTTTCGTTATAAATTTTCGTTGAATTCTTCTGGCTCTTTTTTTGTGAGCGGGATTAGATACGGTCTTCCATTCTTCACGTTCTACACCCTTCTGAATCTCTTTTTCTTTTTTATTAAGTTTCATACGTATAATTTCTCAAATGTTTTCGAGTCAACTTGGAATAAGCCAAATCCAAAATCAGTGAATAGATATAGCAATTAATTCCTAAGAAGCGTTAACTAGCGAAGTTTTTACTTCTTTTGGAACATCAATAGCAGCAAACCAATCTGCAGGATAAATGTAATCCTCTCCGCTTTCATCAATAATACGAATGTCTCCATCCTGCTCCAGCTCCTTGTCCGGTAATATGCGGTATGTTTTATGTAATTCTAAGGATGTCAGATATTCGCTATTATTTATACAGACAACAAATTTATAATTTTGAGAATTTTTTTCTTTCACAACTATTAACCCTATATACCGTTTTCGTTTGATTTCTTTTTTACCTTTACCATGTGCTTCATACCAGTGTAACTCAGCTTCACATATTTCCCATTTTGTAAATGTTAGAAATTTTGCCAATTATTTCAAAATTCACTTTAAATATATATAAAAGTCATCGTCGTTGTCAAATTAGTCAGGTCCGCTTTCTTTACGAAGCATAATTCAGTCAGCGATTCTTTGTTTGCTGCTACATATGAATTTTGCAAAGTCCCAATACCATTGATCTGTATTTCTATCGTGCAGCCGGGTTTCATGGGCAGAACACCCAGGGATGTAGCGCAGATGATCAAATCTCCCGGAACCAAAGTCATATCCTGTGACAACCTCATTACCGACTCATGAGGAGAAAATATCATATCGGAAACCGGGGTAATCCTGTCGCACTCTGCCATTGAGAATGATTTACACAAAATCCAAATTCTCAGTAATCCTGGTGCCATCTTTTTTGAAGGTGTTGATATACAGTTCAATCCTGTCTTTAGCGGTTTGCAAATCAAGATTGTTCAAATTGATATTCAACAAATCGATATACCAGGGGTTTTTGGCATCATCCAGAACGTAGGTTTCAACAATTTCTCGGGCTATAGGCAATGTGGTATTCTTTGAATTATCGTGGACATCTTTGTTTTCTGCATTGAGCAGTTTGTCATATTCCTCAACTAACAATTTTTTAAAAACATCCATGGAAAAACCATCTCCGGATTTCAAACCGGTTTCGGAATCGTCTTCGTTCAATTTAGCTCCTTTGTGAATCCATTCCCACAAGATACTCAATCTAATCTCTCCGGTGGCCATATCCTCCATCAGGTATAAGATATCATCATTACTAAAAAAATCGGCCGGTTTTAGAGCGGCTGCCTGAAATCCCTGTCCAAAGGCATTGCCGTATTGCAACGCTACGCTTAACAGGTTCCGGGCCCCTCGAATCGACGTTGGGGCTGGTTCCAGCAACGTGAGACCATCTGCATCTTCTTGTGTGTAGGTCAATGCGGGGAAGGACCTTCCGAGCTGGTTGGTCTCGCCGGCCTTTTCCCAAACCGGACGAACAATATGCACCATTTTCCAATGAGCCACCCACTTACCGCTTGCCCCTTCTTTCTGCTCCCGAACTGCGCCAGCTACAGCTTTCTCCATACTGTTTTTGATGCCTTCCTCAGAACCAACCGGGATGTTGGGCTCCATACCTCCTTGCCAGAGTGCAAAGTTTCCATTCATATCAGGTGTGTTTACTGCCCGGCGAACCCGGTCTTCATAATTTCTCATGTAGCCGTATATCATAGTTATTGCTTCGATATTGGGATTGATAAAATCCTTATCCCACGCCATGGCATCAGTGACACTATTGATATAATCCCATCGACCTGTATTGTATCCGACAAAATGTTCGCCTAAGACGGCGCGAATCTCCATCAATTGAAAAGTGGCTTCAAGCTGTTCAACAAGAACATAAACTTTGATCGTACCAACAGCCAGGCCCAGGTGCTGCTCAAGCGCAGTCAACATTTCATTCCACAGAGCAGCTTCTTCAGCAGTCTGAATTTTCGGTAGATACAAGACGATAGAAGATCCCTCATTCTGTAATTGTTTGTAGTTGTTGACGATATAAAGAGTCATGTCTACAATTGAAGCCGACAAAGCCACGCCATTTTCACCACGAATATGCCGATCGTCTAAATGCAAGCCGCGACACCGGAAAATCTTAGTCGTGAAATTTAGTTGTTTTTGCCAATCATCGATGATCTCTTTTCCGAAGAATCCCATCGCCCATTGGTTCATTTGCCCGGCAACTTTTTCTGCGGCTTTCATAAAGACAGGGTCTTTTGCAATGGCTAATTTGAGATTTCTTTGGTTGTCCAACGACATTGTTGTGATCTGGCCAAGTGCATCTTCGCCGTCAAACATCCAGCCATCGGCTCCGGAAAGCAAGGCATAAGCGACATTCCTGATGCTTTTTTCAATTGCTGATTTTGGTTTTGCTGCGGGCCCAGTTCCTTGAATCCATTGTCGTTGTAAATCGGCTGGAATTTCAGAACCGATAAACTTCCCGTC